>JBKCGZ010000141.1:0-27038 GCA_046303115.1 Bacteroidota bacterium
AAAGTAAATGCGGTAACTGAAATTTATAACAAGTTAAACGTACGTCAGCTTGCAGAGGAAAAAATGCAAGAACTTTATCAGGATGCTTTGTTACATCTCGATGCTATTCCAATTGCTGATGCAAGTAAACAACCTCTTAAAGACCTTGCGGATTCATTGATGAATCGCAAAAACTAATTAAGCTCTTCCTAACTCTCTTAAATGACGTAAGTGAGCACCCACAGCACTAAAGAATGTTGGGTATTCAATATACTTCACGTTAAATTCTTTACAAGTGTCTCTCACAATCTTGCTAATTTCAGGGTAGTGAATATGACTAATCTTAGGGAATAAATGATGCTCTACCTGGAAGTTTAATCCTCCCATAAACCAACTGATAACTTTGTTGTGTGTAGCAAAATTTGCAGTGGTATTGATTTGATGCAACGCCCACTCACTTTCAATTTTCTGAGTAGATGGATCAGGCGATGGAAACGTTGTGTCTTCAACAACGTGAGCTAATTGAAATACTACTGCAATTACTAAACCTGTTACAAATAATACAACTCCATAACCAATAAGTGCATCAACAAATCCATGCTTGTATGCAGGCAATACTACTAGCAAGAAAATGTAAATAATTTTTGTAATCCAGAAACCAAAATGTTCCGATAATTTCATTTTACGTATAGGAGTAGGTCCAATTTTACCAGTAAAGTATTTTTTAAAGTCATTACCGAAAATCCAGATGAAATAAGTTAATCCGTAAAGTACAATCCAGTAAATATGCTGAAAACGATGTATCCAGTATTTTTTCTGATGCTCGTTCACGCGCATTAACGGACCAATAGCGATATCGTCATCAACTCCTTCGATATTCGTGTATGAATGATGTACTATATTATGCTTGATTTTCCACATAAAACTTGAACATCCCATCATGTTTAATGAATATGACATGATATCATTCAATCGCTTATTTGATGAATAAGATCCGTGTGCACCATCATGCATAACGTTAAAACCGATACTGGCAAAGGTTAATCCTAATAAAGCACATAAGCCTAATTGAATTCCCCAATGTAAATCACCTAAAACTAAAAGTAAATAGGTAGTGATGGCAACAGTGGTAAGTATGATTGTCTTACTGAATAATTTGAAATTACCAGTAGCTGATATGTTGTGAGTTTTGAAATAAGCATCTGTTTTTTCGCGTAATGCATCGAACAGAGGACTTTGCTTATTATTAAATGTTATTTTTCTCATGGGTGCAAATTTAATCAATATATCTAATTTTCAAGAAGTTTTAAGGGGCAAATGCGCTTCTTAGCCAAGGGTGTTTAAAGCTGTAAGTCACGAACTTAAACAAAACAAATCAAATTCCTAATGAATATCATTGTTATTCAAATTCTATTTTGGCCAAATATAATTGTCGTTTAATTAATACCGGCACACATAGCTCAGTAGCATCCGTTTGCCTGTTATATTTGGGTATTATCGCATCAATATTTGATTTATTGATTCGCTTATTGGCTAGTTGACCATCTTTCGAAATTAATACATGCATTAATTCGAAGTTTCTGCCAGAATCTTTATTGTAAACGATTCCAATTTCTTCATTGTTTATGTATGATGCAAATGATGAGAAAATTCCAAAGTCATCCATCGATACTTGTTCTTTTTTAATTACCCTGCACCAGTCTATACTGCCTTCCGGCGAAACAGAAAATAAAACAATATTATCGAAATGGTATTCTGTTCTTCTGTTAAAGGTTTGTGTAAACTGATCATAAAAGGAATACTCACTTAGGTACTGCGCCTCTGCAACTAATAAAGCTCCTCCATCTTCGCGCAAGATTAAATCTTGAATAGTGTAATTGTCTAGGCTGATACCACTGCTGTTTCTTTCTCCAATAAGTTCTTTTAAACTGCTTCCCTGTATGGAATAATTTGTCTCTTTGAAATTATAATTTGAATCAACAGTAAGTAATTTAATTCCAGATCCTGAGTAAGATGTATTGTCAACACCAATACCTCCACAAACTACTGCATCTTTTACGGGATTGTATTTAATGATAATGTCAGAAATTGGCGAGTTATAATCAGTAATCATTTTTTCTATTACTGAATTGAGGGAGGTGATATAGCAAAATAAATACTGTGACTTTTGTTTTTTATTGTCTTTGTTTTTTACTTGTCCTGTCATGAAGAAATTGCCACTGTTATCCAACAAATAGTTGTTTAGATATAATTGTCCTCTTCCGTATTTAAGACTAAAGTTTTTTGTTTTTATGTTGTCCGACGAATAGTAAGTAATCAAATTAATATTCTGACTATCATCGTCGGTTTCATTTAGGTAAACACTAAAGCTCTTTTTATCAGGACTAACAACAACTCTTGATTTTTCTAGGTTGTTGTACTTGTTAATCGAAACAGTTCCTAATTTATTTTTCGATTGTAACGATTTCCCTAAACTATTATAGGTGTCTGCGTAAAAATCCATTACGCCATTCTCTTTATTAAAGGTGCTGTATAGGACAAATAGTTGTCCGTTGAATACATGAATGTTTTCAATATTGCCACCCGCAATACTCGGTGTAACCGGCTGCTGCCACTGCTTAGTTAGCGAATGATTGAAATAACACAACTGCAATTTCCTCGACTTTAATCCAACCCGTTCTTTATCGGTTCCAATCGGAATATTACTTTGTAATAGGATATAACCTTCATCAAGTTGGCCAAGTACCGATGCGTAGTCAAATCCTCCTTGGTTAATATTTGTGGAGGATAATTGTACATTTTGACTGTTAACATTCAAACAGAAAAAAAACAGAAAGAATAGCAGTAAGTATTGTTTCTTCATCTGATTAAAAATTCTTTAAAAAAGGATTATGCTTTTTTTCATATCCGATGGTTGTTGATGGTCCATGTCCAGGATAAACTGTGATATCATCTTCTAAAGTAAATAACTTTTTAGAGATAGAGTTTAACAAAGTGTCTAAATCACCACCTGGCAAATCTGTCCTACCAATGCTCGTTCTAAATAAAACATCACCACCACTAATATATTTCTCTTCTGCATTGTAAAAACAAACACTTCCAGGTGAATGTCCAGGAGTGAAGATTATTTCAAATGTTGTATTTCCAAAAACTATTTTGTTGCCTTCAACCAAGCATACATCTGGCTCTGGCGACTCATCCATCATTAATCCGAAGGAAGCTCCCATCGTTTTTGCATGTTGTAATACGATAACTTCTTCCGAATGAATTTTAGGAATGACATGGTAGCATTCATTGATGAAAGCATTACCTAAAACATGATCAGTATGACAATGTGTATTCAAAAGATGTGTTACAGTAAGACCTTCAGATTGGATGTACTCGAAGAGTTCTCTTTTTTCCTCTGGGTAATAACAACCTGGGTCAATAATTACACAAGATTTTGTTTCATCGCTAATGATGTATGTGTTTTCTTGTGTAGGATTAAAAGTAAAAATCTGTATGTTGCTCATTTTAGTTTTTGCGTGGTTTGTATCCTGATTCATTCAGAATTGTTTTTCCATCATTTATTTGGAAGAGTTTCTCAAGTGGCATTCCTTCGTGTTTTTTCATATATGCTCTTACAATCTGCCATCCGATAAATACTCCTAATTTAGCAGGAGCTTCTTTTGGGAATCCACTAGTAGTATTTCCATCATTAATAAACTTCAGGTATTGCTTCGGTTTATTGCTAAACAAAATATTATTATCAATAATTACTTTCCAGATATTTTGCTCATTGTCAAATACCCAGTCGATTTGCTTTGACGAATAACCAGTTTTAATACTATCATCTGCTTCAGGCACTAAACACTCTAAAGCGTAAAGCACTTTACCTTGATAAATAATTTGATTGATAAAATTCTGTTCTGTACTATCATTCATATAGTCACTATCTAGCCATCCTTTTATTGCATCAGTAACAATATATTCTTTGCGAAATTTTTTAATCAAATACATTGGCTGACTTGTACTCGGGTAGTATTTATAATCTGATCCAAGGTAGGAGTGTAATCCAATTCCTAAATTATTATCGATAGCAGTGATGTTGCTATAAAAAGGGGATAGGTAAGTTGTGATGGCTGGTATCTTATTCTTCGGAAATGCAATTTGATAACGACTAAATGCATTCGTTAAGCCTTCTTCAATTTCATTTATATTGTCGTATTTTTTATTGGCTTCATCAAACACTTCACGGATATATTTATCATGCGTGTAGTCCTGTAGGTTTCTGATTAATTCAGGGCTGGTAGGTAAGATAACTTTATTGTCAATTTTAACAAGCATTGAACGATTAACAATGCCTGCTAATTTCAAACACCAGATATCAAAAAAATCTCCGTATTTAGTTCTTAAGCTAACTACCGCATTGCTATCAAATGTTTCAATTGAAAATAGATCTTTTTCAAAGCGATTGATCTTTAAAACAACTTTTGTATCAGAAATTTCTACTGGCTTAGGAGCGTTTTTTTTCGTTTTATTTTCAGTGCATCCCCACAATGAAATTATTATCCCAATAGCAGTTATAATTATTGCAAATTTTCCTAATTTTAACGCATCAAATCTTGAAATCATGAAGAATAAGTTTTTATTAGTTTTAACCATAGCAATATTGTCTGCGAATATAACGAACGCGCAGGAACAAAAATTTCATTTTGGGTTAAAAGTTGCGCCTACCGTCGCTTGGCTGAAGCCAGATTCTAAAGGTCTTTCTAAGGATGGTTCAAAATTAGGTTTTACATATGGTTTAGTTGGGGAAAGCAGTTTTTCCACGAATTATTCGCTTACTTATGGATTGCAAGTTACTTATCGTGGGGGAATTTTGAATAATGACACTTTAAAAGTAAATGCAAGATCGAGTTATGTTTTAAAGTATGTAGAATTACCAATTGGAATTAAAATGAAAACGAATGAGTTTAATCGATATCGTTATTTCGGACAGTTTGGTTTGGTCCCTGGATTTAATCTTTCGGCGAAAGCATCCAACGATGCAGAATCAAATATTGATGTGAAAGATTATACTACCGATATTAATATGTCGATGTTGATTGCAGTTGGAACTGAGTATACAATCTCAGGATCTACAACATTTTTAGCTTCTTTAGAATTTAATAATGGCTTTGTGGATGTTTTATCTAAAAAGAATGATAATGATCCTGAATTTAAAGCCATCTCTAATTATGTGGCCTTGAATCTTGGAATCATGTTTTAATTAGGTCTATTTTTATTCAATGCTGCGAATTGCACTAGCTCAGTTGAATTATCATGTTGGTAATTTGACCTCTAACAAGAAAATTATTCTTGATAAAATTCAACAATCGATTAATCAAAATGTCGATTTGTTAGTTTTTTCAGAGTTGGCAATTTGCGGTTATCCGCCTTTAGATTTATTAAATTATCATCACTTTATTGAATCTTGTAATCAGGCATTAGAAGAGATTGCAGTAGTGTGTAAAAATATTTCTATCATTATTGGCGCTCCAACAATGAATCCTGATATCAATGGTAAGAACTTGTTTAATTCTGCCGTGCTTATTCAGAATGGAGAAATTGTAGCAATCAGAAATAAATCCTTGCTACCTACCTACGATATTTTTGATGAGTATCGTTGGTTTGAGCAAAACAAATCGTATTCATGTGTTGAAGTAAATGGTGTTAAAATAGCACTAACTATTTGCGAAGACCTTTGGAATATGGATGCCGATCCTTTGTACACCAATTGGCCAATGAATGAACTCGTAAAAGAGTCGCCAGCGTTAATGGTTAATATCGCCGCATCTCCTTTCGATTTTAATCACGAAGATGAGCGTAAAAATATTTTAAGAAAGAATGTAAGCAATTATCATCTTCCACTCGTATATGTAAATCAAGTTGGTGCTAATACCGATTTTGTTTTTGATGGAGGTTCTTTAGCAATGAATTCCGACGGATCTATTGTAAAGGAGTTAGATTATTTTAAAGAAGATTATTTAGTTGTCGAATTCGATGAAATAAAGAAGGAGTTTAATAAACTCGAAACAGTTGTTTATCCTACACCTTCGAAAATCTCTAAGATTAACAATGCACTTGTATTAGGAATAAAAGATTATTTCGGTAAGTCAGGTTTTGAAAAAGCAATTGTTGGTTTGTCGGGTGGTATTGATTCAGCTGTTGTATTGGCATTGGCAATTGAAGCTTTAGGTTCAGAAAATGTGCATGCCGTGTTAATGCCATCTGAATTTTCTTCTCAGCATTCTATTGACGATGCACTGCAATTAGTTGAAAAATTAAAATGTACTCACGAAATTATTTCAATTGCGGATATATTTAACAGATATGAAGTAGCATTATCTGAGTCTTTCAAAGGAACATCGTTTAATGTGGCTGAAGAAAATATTCAATCGCGTATTCGTGGTACGTTGTTGATGGCTTTAAGTAATAAATTCGGATACATTCTACTCAATACTTCTAATAAAAGCGAATTGGCGGTTGGGTATGGGACGCTTTACGGCGATATGTGTGGTGGATTATCTGTAATTGGCGACTTGTATAAAACAGAAGTGTATCAGCTAGCTAATTATATCAATTCAAAAGAAGAGATAATTCCTCTCAATACAATTCAAAAAGCTCCATCAGCAGAATTGCGTCCAAACCAAAAAGATTTAGACTCACTGCCTGAGTATGATTTATTAGATGCTATTTTGTTTGAGTACATCGAGAAAACTAAAAGCGTTAATACTATCATTCAAAAGTTGAATAACGCTGATGTAGTAACGAAAGTGATAAGAATGGTTAATGCTAACGAGTGGAAGCGACATCAATTTGCTCCAATCATAAGAGTTTCTAATAAGTCATTTGGTCGAGGACGACGAATGCCAATAGTGGCTAAATACGAATAGATTTATTATTTTATCTCCCAAGTTTCTCCGCCTCTTAAAAGTGCATCTAAATTCCCTGCTCCTTTTTTATTCTTAGCAATTACGATTTGTTCATTTAGACCTACTTCGTAACATGCACGATTGTTCTCGTAAAATACACCAAATGGTCTTGGTAAATGCCCCGTGCCTTCCACTGGTCTCTCAAAAAATCTTGATAGTATACCTGCTTTGGTTAAATCACTTTCATCGTGCACCCACAAATCATTTGCACTATACTTTCCATCTGTAATTGAAACTATCGTAGGTTTAAATCCATCCAATAAAATTCCTTTATCTGCGTTTTGTCCGAAGATTAACGGTTTGCCATTCTCTAAAAATATAGTCTCTTCTTTCTTACTTGATTTCTCTGTGAAAATTTCAAAGGTTCCATCATTAAACACATTACAGTTTTGATAGATCTCTAATAACGATGTTCCAATATGAGCATTCGATCTTCTTAGCATATCCTTCAAATGAACAGGGTCTCTATCCATCGATCTTGCAATAAAACTTCCTTCAGCTCCCAATGCTAATGCAATGGGATTAAAAGGATGATCAACAGATCCCATCGGAGTAGACTTAGTTACCTTTCCTTCTTCAGAAGTAGGTGAATACTGCCCTTTTGTTAATCCGTAAATTTGATTGTTAAACAACAGTAGATTAACATTAAAATTTCTTCTTAATAAATGGATAAAGTGATTTCCTCCAATTGAAAGTGAATCACCATCTCCAGATATAATCCACACGCTTAACTCCGGACGTGTAGCTTTTAATCCACTGGCAATAGCTGATGCTCTTCCGTGAATAGAATGCATTCCAAATGTCTCCATATAATAAGGGAAACGTGAGGAGCAACCAATTCCAGAAATAAAAACAATTTCTTCTCTCGGAATACCAAGTTCTGGAACTACTGTTTGAACTTGTTTTAATATTGAATAATCCCCGCAACCAGGACACCATCTTACTTCCTGATCAGTAACTAGATCTTTACTTGTCATTGTTGGGGCGGTAGTGTTTGTTGTTTCCATTAAGATGTATGTCTAACGGTATTGTATATACTAAGATAACTCTTCTATTTTTGCTAAAATTTCTGAGGTCGCAAATGGCATCCCTTTAATTTTATTTAATCCAATTGCAGGTACTAAAAATTTATCACGAATAATTGAACGTAACTGCCCTGTATTCATTTCAGGAATCAATACCGTCTCATAATTTTTTAATAACGCTCCAAGGTTTTTAGGGAATGGTACAATATGACGTAAGTGCGCATGACTAACATCTATTCCTTTTGCTCTCGCTTCAATAACGGCACCTTTAATTGCGCCATAAGTTGAACCCCATCCTAAAACCAATATTTTACCTTTCTCAGTTCCATTGTCTATTGTTTGATTTGGAATTGAGTCAGCAACTTTTTCCACTTTAGCAGCTCTCATTTTTACCATGAATTCATGGTTTTCGGGATCGTAACTAATATTACCTGTTTCGTGCTGCTTCTCTAATCCACCAATTCGATGTTCTAAACCTTTTGTTCCTGGAATTGCCCAAGGTCTTGAAAGATTTTCATTTCGTTTGTAAGGTAAAAATTTATCATCGTTTAACTCAGTTGCAAATTCTACTTTAATTGGCTTTAGTTGATCTGCATTCGGAAATCTCCAAGGCTCTGATCCGTTTGCAATGTAACCATCGCTAAGGAAAATTACGGGAGTCATATATTCTAATGCAATTCTACATGCTTCGTATACAGATTCGAAACAATCAGCAGCAGATTTAGCAGCTAATACAGGAATAGGTGCTTCTCCGTTTCTTCCGTAAACAGCCTGAAACAAATCGCTTTGCTCAGTCTTAGTGGGTAGTCCAGTTGATGGACCTCCACGCTGAACATTTATAATTAATAGAGGTAATTCAAGCATTAAAGCAAGACCCATTGCTTCTGTCTTTAAGGCAATACCTGGTCCTGATGAAGTAGTAATCCCTAATTTACCTCCGAAAGATGCTCCAATTGCAGAACAAATAGCAGCAATTTCATCTTCCGCCTGAAAGGTTTTCACTCCGAAATTCTTATGTCGAGCTAATTCATGTAATATATCTGAAGCAGGCGTAATAGGGTAGCTACCTAAATATAAGTCTAATCCACTTTTTTGTGATGCTGCAATTAAACCAATAGCTGTTGCCTGATTACCCATAATGTTTCGGTAAGTTCCCGCAGGCATAGGTGCAGGGTTAATCGTAAAGCGCGTAGCTGCAGTTTCACTGGTTTCACCAAAGTTATAACCTGCATTAAGCACCTTTAAGTTTGCAGCTAATATTTCAGGCTTTTTAGAGAATTTCTCCTCTAAGAAGTTAACCGTAAACGACATGTCGCGGTTATACATCCAATATAGGAAGCCTAAAACAAACATGTTCTTAGCTCTATCAATTTCTTTGGTGCCTAAACCTGAATCTGCTAAAGTCGCCTTCGTCATTTTCGTTACATCAATGGTAATTACTCGGTAACTCTCAAGTGATCCATCTGTTAACGGACTAATATTATCAGCATAGTTAGCAAGACGTAAGTTTTTAGGGTCAAAGCCATCCGTATTTACGATAATGGTTCCGCCCTTTTTTAAATTTCTAAGGTTGGCTTTTAAGGCAGCTGCATTCATCGCAACAAGCACGTCGCAAAAGTCGCCAGGTGAAAAAATATTTACACTTCCGAAGTGCAATTGAAATCCAGATACACCAGGAATAGTTCCTTGTGGGGCTCTGATTTCAGCTGGGAAGTCTGGGAAAGTACTTAGGTCGTTGCCAAATAAGGCAGCCGTATTGGTAAACTGTGTTCCTGTAAGTTGCATCCCATCCCCGGAGTCACCCGCAAATTTTATGATTACTTTCTCAAGAACTTGATTGTTAGATGTCATGATTTTAAGCTTGGTACTTTAAAACAAGGTGCAAATTTAACTATTATTTGCTCCTTATTCGTATAAGTCAAACATAAAAAAGCCCCGATTGTTAAATAGATCGGGGCTGAAACTTAAAAAAGTGGGGGTTATGATTGGTGGTTAATCCAATTGATTAACTCGTTGATGCTACTATCGAATGTGAAAGCATTATACACAGTGTAAAATTTATCCGGGTCGTTTACATACGCATAACTATATTTCGCAAGGTCAATGCGGTTTCTGTCGTAGGCAATTAGTCCTAAAAGAACTCTTAATTCTGTACTGTTTATTGGATGTGTTCTGATATACTGCTTGCACATTGCAATTTTGGTATCATCAAAGCTTTCGCGCGCAACTATTTGCTTGAACTCGATAAATTGGTCACTATAAACAGTATTGCATCCATAGTTGTTTAAATTTCCATAATAGTTTCCGCAATAACCTTGATGGACTGGTACTATCACATTGTTACAATCCTGATGAATAGTTCCTGGCAAAGGGTCGATGTCGGTTACCTTTAAAATGTTCTGATAGGTAAGAATTGCTTTTACGCGTGCTCTAGCTGGGATAGTAATAAATCCATTATAAGCCAATCGGAAATTTCCTGGTCTTGGGCTATGACTGTAGCCATGGTTGTAATGTTGACCACCAACAGTCCAGATTTTAATTTTATGGTCGCCGGGTGTTAAGTCAGTAATGATAAATTCTCTTGAAGGGTTGTTGTAACTGATCCGGTCGATTTCTACAATGATAGAATGATTGTTAAAAGTCCGGATATTAAGTTTAGATCTGAATCCGTCTGCTTTAGCACTAATGTTTAATGTAACTAAAGCAATAAAAGTGTAAAGTAAATTTTTCATAATTGGGTCCTCCTTATTTTTTTGAACTTATTTTGCAGAAGCCAATCATCATGCCAAAAAAAATAGCATATTTGAATTTACTAATCAACAAAGAGTATATGCGTCAAATTATTTTAGTTGGAGTAGGTAGTTTCTTAGGAGGTATAGCTCGCTATATTTCTTCGCTCGTTATTAATCAGAAATTAAATACTGATTTCCCTTATGCTACATTATCAATAAATATTTTTGGATGCCTTTTGATCGGAATTGTGTACGGTATTTTTGAAAAATCAATTATTACTGGCGACTGGAAATTGTTTTTGGCAACAGGTATCTGTGGAGGATTTACCACATTCTCTGCTTTCTCAAATGAGTCGCTCGATTTATTAAAACAAGGAAATACATTAGGTATGCTAACATATATTGGTGTTAGCGTTTTATTCGGACTTATAGCAACGTATCTAGGATACTGGGTTGTGAAAAGTAGTTACTGATTATTTTTTCTTTGATTTAACTTTTGTTTTAGCTTTTGTCTTTGCCTTATTCGTTTCAGACTTAACCTGCTTTTTTAAATCATCTGCTTTTGAAAGATTTTTCCAGTAGTCTTTACCGTAATCAACAAATACTTCATCATCAGCTTTGATTGTTCGTGTAGCAACAATAAAAACTCTTTTTTCGCCTTGTCGTGTCTTGATTTCGTATTGAGCATTGTTTCTTAAGCCATCAACTCTTCCAATTCCCTTTGCATCATTAGCATATCTTCCCATTGCTTCTTGCGTAAAATATGCATCAACACAACGGTTTTTATTGATAAAAAAAGCATATCCTTCATGCCCTTCTTCTGCTCGCTTTTCACATACAGACCAAGGCACAATTTCTCCTTCATATTCACAAACGATATCCCCTCTTTTAAATTCTTTTTTTACAAATAATCCTTTTCCTGCTCCTGGGATTAAACTCTTCTTTAAGTATAACATTTGTTTGTGGTATAATTGATTTTGGTTTGCAAAGATATAATTCTCCGCGTAATAATCAGACTATTAATAAACTTGAAAATTAGCCTAGTATTTTTGATAGAAGTAAGTTGGCTTCTGATATTGTTTTAATGTTGCTGAAACTCACACTTAATTTGCCTTTATCTTCTTTCATTTTAGAGATATGAGGGTGTTGCTGTACAAATTTCAGAATGGTATTAAATGCACTGCTTTGATAATATTCTGAGTTAGCATTGCTGATGAAATACCCTTTAAAGATTTTATTTTTTAATAATATTTTTTCAAATCCAATTTTCTTAGCATTCCATCTTAATCGAATGGTATCCATTAAATCAATTACCTGATGCGGTACATCTCCAAATCGATCTTTTAAATTCTTTTCAAAGGCTTGTAATTTTTCTTCTGTTGCAATCTCATCGAGTTCTTTATACAAGCTAAGTCTCTCCGCAATATTCTCCACATAATTTTCTGGAATGCGCATCTCCATATCTGTATCAATCTGACAATCTTGAACGAATGCTGTGTTTTCATCTTTTGGAAAAACATCTTTAAAATCAGAATCTTTTAATTCTTGAATTGCTTCATCAAGAATCTTATGATACATCTCAAAACCGATTTCAGAAATGAATCCGCTTTGCTCTCCTCCCAATAAATTACCAGCACCACGAATATCTAAATCCTTCATAGCAACTTGAAATCCACTTCCTAAATCAGAATGTTCTTCAATAGCTTTTAATCGCTGACGTGCTTCTGGCGTTAACACTGTAACGGGCGGTGCCAATAAATAACAAAATGCTTTTTTATTTGATCGACCCACACGTCCACGCATCTGATGTAAATCGCTTAATCCAAAATAATGAGCATTATTGATGATCATCGTATTGGCATTACTGATATCTAAGCCTGATTCAATAATGGTTGTAGCTAATAAGACGTCTGTTTCTCCTTCAATAAAATTCATCAAAATTTCTTCTAGCTTTTCTCCATCCATCTGCCCATGACCAACTCCAATTTTTACTCCGGGACAAAGTTTCGCAATCATTGCCGCCATGTCATGTATATCTTGTACACGATTATGAATAAAGAAAACTTGGCCACCTCTAGAAATTTCATAATTGATAGCATCCTTAATTAGTTGATCGTTGAAGGTGTGAACTTCAGTCGTAACAGGATATCGAGTGGGTGGAGGAGTATTGATGATGGAAAGATCTCTTGCGCCCATTAAGGAAAATTGCAGCGTTCTTGGAATAGGCGTTGCCGTTAGTGTGAGCGTATCAACATTTACTTTTATCGATTTTAATTTTTCTTTTGATGAAACACCAAATTTTTGTTCTTCATCAATTATCATTAAGCCTAGATCTTTAAATTTTATATCCTTGCTTAATAAACGATGAGTACCAATGATGATATCAATTTTTCCTTCGCTCAGTCGCTTTAATGTTTCAGTTTGCTGAGCACTCGTTTTAAATCGATTGATATAATCAATATTAACAGGAAAACTCTTTAGTCGTTCTTTAAAGGTTCTGAAATGTTGTAATGCTAAAATTGTTGTCGGCACTAATACAGCTACTTGCTTTCCGTCTGTCGCTGCTTTAAAAGCGGCTCTTACAGCAATCTCCGTTTTCCCAAATCCTACATCCCCACAAATTAATCGGTCCATCGGATATTCTTTTTCCATATCCTTTTTTACATCAATGGTCGATTTTATTTGATCAGGCGTATCTTCATAAATAAAAGAAGCTTCTAATTCATTTTGCAGATAACCATCTTGACTAAATGCGAAACCTTTTTGTGCTTTTCGTTTCGCATAAAGTGCAATCAGATCTTTAGCGATATCTTTTACTTTTTTCTTAGTCTTTGATTTTAAAGTAGCCCACGTAGTCGATCCTAGTTTGTTTAACGTTGGTGCATTTCCGTCTTTGCTGCTGTACCTTGCTATACGATGCAAACTATGAATACTAATGTAAAGTATATCATTATCCTTATAAACTAGTCGAATGGCTTCTTGTGGCTTACCATTCACATCCATTGTTTCTAAGCCAGCAAATCTACCAACACCATGATCAATATGTGTAATATAATCACCAGGCTTTAAAGAGTATAATTCTTTTAATGTAATCGATTCACTTTTACTATAATTCTTTTTTAATCTGAATCGATGATACCTATCAAATATCTGATGGTCGGTATAAAAATTTATTTTTAATTCTTCATCAATAAAGCCTTGATGAAGTGAAGTAAGCAGCGTGTGAAATTTTAATTCTTTACCTTTAAATTCATCAGGTCTTGGAATATCTTCGAAGATAGAATGAATCCTTTCTGCTTGTTTAGCCGAGTCTGAAAATAATAAATTGGTGAAGTTTTTTTTCTGACTTAAATATAAATTCTCAAGTAATAAGTTGAAATTCTTGTTGAAATGTGGTTGTGGTTTTGTTTTGAATTCAATTACTGGAACATCGTTATTATATGGTTTGCTTCCGAATTCAATAAGCGTCCTTAACGCTAAACTTTCTTTAAAGCCGTCAATCGAATCAAAAATGTCTTCAACATTACGTTCTACTTGTTCTTCTTCATAAAAAATATTACTTCCGTAATTTTGTTCAGTTACTTCTTGTGAAGCTTCAATACATTGATAAACATATTCAAGATCTTTTATGAAAAACAATGTATTTTTTGCAATGAAGTTGAAAAAGGTTTCTTGTTCTTCTTTTACTATTCCGGTTTGAATGTTAGGAATGATAGTTACAAATCCGATGTTTTTTTCACTTAACTGCGTGGATGGATCAAAGTATCTGATGGATTCTATTTTATCATTATAAAACTCAATACGATAGGGTAGTTCATGTGCGAAAGAATAAATATCTACGATTCCTCCTCGAATAGCAAATTGGCCGGGCTCATAGACAAAGTCAGTTCTTTCAAATTTGTTTTCAAGTAGAAATTCCTGAATGAATTCTGTCGATAACCGCTCGTCTATATTTATTTCTAAGGTATTTCGTTCAAGCGATTTCTTTGTAATCACTTTTTCCTGAATTGCTTCTGGATAGCTAACTACAATTAGATTGTCCGATTTGTTAATGCGAGTCAATACTTCTGCTCGTTGCAAAACGAGCGAACTGTCTAATTGATCAACTTTATATGGTTTCTTGTAAGATGAGGGAAATAGTAATACTCGATTTTCACCAAGCAAATTTTCTAAATCATTCTGAAAGTAAGCTGCTTCTTCTCGATCGCCTAATAAAACTAAAACAGGTCCTGTAAATTGATTGTAATAACCAGCAATAAATAAAGCACTTGACGATCCTGTTAAACCACTGAGATAAACGGCTTTTTTTTGCTGATTGAAAAGCATTGAATAAAGCTCAGAAGTTTGTCTTCCGTTCTTATAAAATTCAATGACTTGATGTAGTTCCACGATTAATTTCCGAATGCGAATTTAGTAAAAACAATCCGTTCAGTTAGTCGTAAGCATCGCAGTTATGTTTATTCTTTTTCTTGCCTTTCTTTTTCCTTACATTTTTATTCATCCCATTTTGTTTACCATTAGCAAATCGGTAAACAATACTAAATCCAGCAGTCATGTAGGTATCGTTATTGTTTTTATTGCCTCTTCCAGCGCCATCACTCGGATAACCAATTTCAAAATTATTTGCTAATTGAACTGCCAATTCACCGTTTGGAGTTTGCGAAATTCTAGTTGAGTCAGCATACACAGTGCTTACATCATCTAAGTAATCAAAGAATGTCCAATGGTTAACGATCTCTAATCTTAATGAAAATGCATTTGATAATCTGGTTTCAATTCCAATTCCTATTGGAATAGATAGTTGATATAGTTTGTATGGTTTAGGATATTGACCACCTTCAATAAATTGACCTTCTGTACCCAAAGGCTGCAATTCAATTTCATTATCGTTTAAAACAGCCACTGGTTTATGACTTAGTGCACCAATTCCTAAAATTAAATAAGGAGTCACGCGCTGTTTTTTTCTTGCCGAACTTTTTTTGAATAGTTGATATTCATATCTAAGCGCTATGTCGTTAATAGCTGATTGAAAATGTAAATCTCTTTTTCTGTTAAACGCGTGTATGGCCAAAGAATCTGCTCCTTCTATGTATGCATTATTGTAATTCAAGGATAAACTACTTCTTGAGTTCAAACGGTAAACCAATCCTGCATTCCAATAATGACCAAATAGTTCCTTACTCGTTAAAATTCGATCATTAAGATCGCCATAATACCATGTTGTTCCATAGCCTGCATAAATACCTAATCTCGATTGAGAATAGGATAGATTAATTGAAAGTAAACTGCAAAGCAGTAATAGAAAAATATATTTTTTCACTTCTATTGTATCAATATTTCACCAGTCATTTCATTCGGAATAGGGATATGCATTAAGTTTAAAATAGATGGTGCAATATCAGCTAACTTTCCCTTTCTTACCTTTTTTGTTTTATCTCCAACATAAATTATTGGAACGGGATTTAAGGTATGTGCTGTATTCGGACTTCCATCTTCATTTAACATTTTGTCCGCATTTCCGTGGTCAGCAATAATAATGAAATCAAAGTTATGTTTTAAACCGAGGGTAATAATTTCTTCTATACACTTATCCACTTTTTCAACAGCCTTCACAGCAGCACTGATGACTCCTGTATGCCCAACCATATCTGCATTCGCAAAATTTAAACAAATAAAATCAGTATTGTCTTTAATTATCTCGTCAACGACCAGGTCCTTCACTTGCTCTGCACTCATTTCAGGTTGTAAATCATAAGTAGCTACCTTAGGTGAATTCGCTAATAATCGAGTCTCGTTTTCAAACGGATTTTCTCTTCCTCCAGAAAAGAAAAATGTGACATGAGGATATTTTTCTGTTTCCGCTGCACGAATTTGTCGTCTTCCGTTTTTTTCAAGTACTTCTCCTAATGTATTTGTCAGATTGTCTTTTTCAAAAACAACATTTACATTTTGATAGTTATCGTCATAGCGCGTCATCGTAATATAATGCAAGGGTAAAGTTTTCATTCCTTGTTCAGGCATGTCTTCTTGCGTTAACACTTGTGTTATTTCACGACAGCGATCTGTTCTGAAATTAAAGCAGAACACGATATCATTTTCTTTAATTGTAGTATTAGGTAAGCCATCAGCGTTAGTAATAATGATAGGCTTAATGAACTCATCAGTTATTCCATCTTTATATGATTTTTCAACACCATTTTTCCAATTAATAAATTTATTTCCATCACCATTCACTAGAGCATCATAAGCAATTTTTATTCTTTCCCATCTTTTATCTCTGTCCATTGCATAATACCTTCCCGTTATACTTGCAATTTTACCTGTCGTAGTAGTTAAATGATTATCTAATTCTGTCAAGTAATTAATTCCGTTAGTTGGACTTGTATCACGACCATCGGTAAATGCATGAATAAAAACATTTTTTACAGAATGTTTATGCAACAACGAAGTAATATATTTTAAATGGTCAAGATGTGAATGAACACCACCATCTGATACAAGCCCCATTAGGTGAACATTACAATTACTCGATATCGCTAAATCAATCAGCTTTGTAATTTGCGCATTGCTTTCAAGGGAATTTTCTCGAATTGATTTATTGATAATAGCTAAGTCCTGCCATACTACTCGGCCAGCTCCGATATTTAAATGACCAACTTCTGAATTTCCCATTTGTCCTTGAGGTAATCCAACGTCTTCTCCGCTGGTAGATAATGTTGCCGAAGGATATTCAGCCATTAATTTTCTGAAGTAGGGAATATTAGCTTGTGAAATGGCATTTCCTGTTGAGTCAGGTGCAATGCCCCAGCCATCTAAAATGATTAATCCTAATTTTTGCATTTTGAATATAAAATACAAAGTTAGAAATAAAAAGACAGATGAATAGCTGATTTATATCGGTAACTTGATTGAAAAGATGGTTCCAATAGGATTATTCGATTTGATATCGATAGTTCCTCTATGCATATTGACAACCTTTTTAACGATATAAAGTCCTAATCCAGTTCCTTTTGTTTTACGTGTTTCTTCGTTACCAACACGATAAAACTTTTCGAATACTTTGTTTCGCTCATTCATTTCAATGCCAAATCCGTAATCGCTGAAGTTTAGTTCAATATTGTTTGAAAGTCTTTTTAATTCAACTACAATCTGCGCAGGATTAGTACTGTATTTCTCAGCGTTTTCAAGTAAATTATAAACTAATGAGGTAATTGCGAGTTTGTCTCCTTTAAAATGAATGTTATTCTCAATTAGTAATTCAATATTTGAATCACTGAAAATCCTTGTTCGATAATTTTCTACTAATTCTGCTATGAAGGAGCTTAAATTAAATTCTTCAAAATGGTAATCGCTATTTTGTAATTCTAAGCGGCTGGCAAAAAGTGCGTTTTCAATTAATAAATTAATTCGGTCAGTTTCGTTTAGTGCTCTGGTACTGATTTCTTTTTTCTGATTTTCTTCGAGCGTCCTTTTTTCAATCGTTTGTAAGCTTAATTTAATTGCGGCTAATGGCGATTTAAACTCATGTGTAATGGAAAGTAGAAAATTCTTTTGTTGTTGAGCTAATTCAAATTCTTGATTAAATGCTCGCTTTGTTCTGTAAATGCCAAAGATTAATAATGATAAAAATACAGCACCTTCTCCAGCAACCATCGCCCATCTCTTCTTTAGTAATGCGTTGAATTCAGTTTGCCTTTTTTCCAGTAGAGCATCGTCATTTATAGTGCTCTTTGCAAATTCTATTCGTTGCTGATAAATTTCTTTATTAAGATTAATGAGTAAATAAGACCACCACGAAAATTGCAGTAAAATGTAAAATACTAACGAGTAAAAAATAAGTAATGTTCTGGATGTTTTAATTTGTCCTGCCATGATGACAAATTTAAACCGAATGATTTAATTAAAAAGCTTATTCATCAAAAGATGTCGAGATAATATTTCCATCTACTATTTTTATTACTTCCCACTGACCATTCGTATTCAAAAATTCAATTTCATACTTATCTACACCTGGCATCCATTCCTTGTATGGAGTCCAATTAAGATATGTTGTTCGTTCAATTAATTCTCCCTGTATGTAAATAGAGCTTCCCAAATTGCTGTTTGGTCCAGTTAAACTGCAATCATTCTTGACAACAATTTGGTAGTAGTATTCTCCTGATTGAACATCGGTATCGAAATCACTGTAGCTTGTGATACCAGTCGGAACGGATGCAATCAATGTAAAGTTGATATTATCGTTTGATCGGTAAACTTCATAGCTTGAAACCCTTTCAGGATGTAGTGAAGGAATCGCCCACTCTGTCAAAACGTATCGATTATCTACAACAGTTGAACGTGTAACATCAACATGCTGATTAGCTAAAATATTAACTGGTGTTGCGTTTGAACTATCACTCCAAGCTGAGAAAGTTGAAGCACATAGATCGGTAGCTTTTATTTGATAAGAATACTCAAATGGACAGTATAATCCAGTATCTAAATAGGATAGTGTTGTATTGTTTAGCGTAGCCACTAAAACAGGACTTCCACTTGGTTTTTCGGTGCGGTACAATTCATAAGTGTTTAAATTACAACCACCATATGGTGTCCATGAAACGTAAATATTCTGATTTGCAGTTTGTGCAGTTACATTAATACTTGTAGAGGCTTCCAACATATTAAGGTCAAGAGCATTTTCACAATAATCTAAAGTCTGAACTTTATAACTGTACGTGTTGTATTTCGTAGCTAATGATGTATCGATGTAAGTACTATAATTACTTATTGAGAAATTCTTCGCATTATTATCCGTATAAACTAAATCATAATGACCACTTGATGCATTTAATCGATAAAGCTTATACTTTTTAAGGTCATTTGCAAAACTATTTCTCCATGTAATGCTAACTTCATTATCAGAAATTACTGATACGCTCATAATCGGATCTGCATCGGGAGGTAAGGAGTCAGCAATTTTAATGTAGTTGTTTTTAGTAATTGTATCGCTACATCCGTTTGAATTTAAAACAATTAATGAAATAGTATAATTTCCAGAGAATGGAAAGGAAAGTGTCGGTTCAAACTGTGTCGATGTGCTTATTCCTAAATTCCAATTATAGGCAGGATTAACTAGGTTCGTTGATGAATTTATAAATCCAACTGGTGAATCTTTACATCCTAATGTATCACTACTCCAAAAATTAGCAATTGGACTTTCTAAAACAGTAATGTTGTTTAATAGTAAAGTGTCTGAACATCCTAAATTATTATAGGCAATTAGTTGTGGACTGTAAATGCCAGCTTGCAAATATGTGTAGCTAGGATTTTCTAATTGTGAAGTATATCCATTTCCAAAACTCCATGCATATGTATCGGAACTTGTAGATTGATTGTTGAATGTAATTGTTAGTGGATTACAACCTTGATAAGTCGAAGCTAATCCGTTTGCAGTTGGACTTTCTAAAATATGTACAGTTGTAGAGGTCGTATCTGCACAACCGTTAGCATTGGTAACAATAAGGTTTGGATAGTAATATCCAGGATTATTATAAGTTATTGATGGGTTTATTAAATTACTGCTTGGCCCATTACCAAATGTCCAATTATAGCTAGCGTTTATTGTGTCAGTTGAAATGCTCGTTAAGGTGATTCCAGCAGGATTACAAGCGAGTGTGTCACTTAAAATTAAAGCTGCTGTTGGTGTTTGCAATACGTTTACTGGTGTAGCAAAATTAAAAGTGTCTCTACATCCATGATTTGTAATTGCAATTAATTCAGGATAAAAATTTCCTCCATTATAGTAAGTATGGGATGTGTCGTATGCAGTTGAAATGGTGCCATCTCCAAACGACCAAACATATTGCGTTGCAAATTGCGATTGATTAATAAAGTTTGTAGTGAAATTAGAACAACCAGAATAATTAGTGGCAGTTGCAGCTGCTACAGGAATCTGATAAATTCTTACAGGAGTAGGGAAGGTGTAAGAAGAACTACATCCTAAAGTGTCATAGGTGATTAATGTAACAGTGAAGCTTCCCGTGTCTTGATAAATATGATTAGGATTGCTAGTTGTTGAAGTATATCCATCACCAAAATTCCAATTATAAGTAGATGCATTTATGGATGAATCTACAAAACCAATAGAGGTATTTTGACATCCTGATGTAACTGGTATATTAAATTTAGTATAAGTACCAGGAATAAAAATGTACTGTGGTTTAATCATCGTATCTGCACAGCCAATATCACTTTTTGTAATTAGAGTGATGGTATAATATCCAGGAATATTATAAATATGACTTGGATTGACATTTGTTGACGTTCCACCATCTCCAAAGTTCCATTCAAAGTTATTGGCATCTGTAGAAGTATTTAAGAAATTAATTTGCGTAGGAGAACAGCCAGCAATTGTTGGAGAATAAAAATCGGCAGTTGGTTTTTGTGAATTAATAAATGCAGGGTATATCGTAGTATCAATACATCCGCCTGGGAAAGTAGCAATTAGTATTACATCAAAAACTCCAGCATTGTACGTGTGTGAAGGGTTTTTTAACGATGAGGTAGTGCCATCTCCAAAGACCCAATTCCATGTAATAGCTCCATTGCTAGCGTCAGTAAATTGAACTTGAAGTGGCGCGCATCCAGATGTATTGCTTGCTACTACTGATGCATTATAATAACTGATATTTTTCTTTTTTACTACCTTAGAACATCCATTTAAGTCTGTAATGGTTAGTTTAATAGAATCGTTAGGTATTGAATAAAAAGTATAAATAGGATTTGATAATGTAGAATTATCTCCATTACCAAACTCCCACAACCAAGTTGATGCAGTAGGTGTTTGAGGTGTGAATGTAACTGTTACTGGCATGCACATACCATTTGTTACAAAATTGAAATTTGCTTGCGGATCAACAACGTTGATATAATTGATAGCTGTCTTTGTTCTGATACAACCACCATTAAATACTTTTAATGTAACAGTATATAATCCTGCTTGTGTGTAGGTATGGGTAGGGAAAGTATCAGTCGATGTTGTTCCATCACCAAACTCCCAAAAGTAAGAGTATCCGTATAAACTTAAATTATTAAACGAGATACTACTACCTAGGCAAACCACTGGATTAGTTACATTAAAATCAGCACTTGTGTTTGTAATAGTAATTTGTTGAGGCAAATAAAAAGTATCCACGCAGTTTGAAAAGTCAGTAGTTATTATAAATGCATTATATGTTCCTATTGCTGAGTAAGCATGTGTTGGTAAAAACGAATTAGAAGTTGTTCCGTCTCCAAAATGCCAAACACATGATACAAATTCCCAGTTTTTAGTAATATCAAATTGAATCGCATTATTAATACATTCATCGTATGAACTTGCGCTCGCTGAATTTAAATGTCCAACTGTTAGGATTGTATCCATTTCAGTAATACATCCAGATCCAATAGTCAAAGTTAAACTCACGTTGTATGCTCCTGCACTATCATAAGTATGTAAAGGGTTTGCATCAAAAGAAAAACTACCATCTCCAAAATTCCAATTATAATTTATAACATTTGGAGTAGTACAGTTAAATTGAACATTGTATGGTTTACAAGGATTCATCAATGTAAAGTCAATTGGCTTCTTGATGTATGGTACTACTTCTACAATTGCAAATGGATTAAATGTTTGTGTACATCCTCCAGGCATTGTAGTTGTTAAAGTTACTATGTAAGTACCCGCATTCATGTACAAATTAGAACCATTTTGTGAGTTTGATGAATTGCCATCACCAAAATCCCAACTCCAAGAATTACTAGCAGTTGTTGGGTCATAAAAAGTATATGGATCGCCTAAACAAATTTTTATGGTATCAGGTAATGTATAATTTGTTGTTGGATCTACTATAGTAATGTAATTTAACTTAGTTGTTGTATCAATACAGCCGAAGGAATTGGTTACTACTAATGATACAGGGTAATTACCAATTGCATTATAGGTATGTGTTGGGTTTTGTAATGTTGAACTTGTTCCATCTCCAAATAACCATAAAAAGCTTACAATATTTGTTTGATTGGTAGTATTTGTAAATTGAACAGTCATTCCAGGACATCCAATTTTAGGTGTTGCCTGAAATTGTGCATCAGGATCATATACTTTTAAAGCTGGCGACTTCTTAATTGAGTCAGAGCATCCATTTATGGATATAGCAATTAATGATATTGTATAAGACCCTCCAATTGTATAGGTCTTAGTCGGTTCAAATAAAGTGGATGTTGTACTCCCAAATGTCCATAGATAATTATTAGCACCTAAAGAGCTATTTATTGTTTGAATCGTGAATGGCGCACAACCAGTATCCTGCACTAATGAAAATGAAGGAATTGGTTTTGAATCTAATTTGATAAGTTGATTTTTAATGATACTGCCATTACATCCACTGTTTGTCGTTACAGCAAGTGTAATAGTATACTGACCCGGATTGATGTAAGTATGATTTGGCGATTTTAAATTTGAAGTGGTTCCATCACCAAAATCCCAGTTCCACGAATTTGAATTTGGAGTTGTTGCATTAAAATGAATTGTAGATGGTGCGCAGCCGTTAGTATCGCTAACAGTGAATGATGGTACTAATGTATTTCCTATATGGATGAAGTTGCTTTGCGAAAGTGTATCATAGCATCCATTTGAATTTCCTGCAATTAATGTAACCGAAAAGTTTCCGGTTGATGTATATTGATGAGATGGATTTTGTTGAGTTGAGCTAGATCCATCACCAAAGGTCCACGACCACGAATTACTTCCTATTGTATTATCAGTTAAATGAAAGGTTGTATTTACATCACAAGTAGAGGTAGAGCTAGAGGCAAATTGTATTATTGGTTTTGCAAAGATTGTTATCAGTGAATTTTTTATTTGAATATCCTGACAACCATAAGAGCTTGTAGCGATAAGTTTTACATTAAATGTTCCTGCATTTATGTAAGTATGATTTGGGTTAGGGTCTATTGATGAAGTTCCATCGCCAAAATCCCAAATATATGAAACCGCATTAGTAGATGTATTAGTGAATTGAAATGAATTATCCTGCGCACATCCTGTATTCTGCGAAACAGAAAAATTTGCAATCGGGTTATTTACAACAGTAATAATTTGTGTTGTAGAGTCTTTCTGACCATTTGATCCAAAAACAACTAGACTTACCGTATAAATACCAGGAGTAGTGTATACAGTAGTTGGATTGTTAGCAGCAGAGGTATTTGTATTTCCAAAATACCACATGCATGAATTAAAATTACTAGAGTTGTTGGTAAAGTTGACCATTAAAGGTGCACAACCAATAGATTTATTTGATGTAAATGTTGCCGTAGGACTTTGTGCAAATGAAAATCTATGCAACATTAAAAGACAAATTAATGTTGCATAGAAAATATTATTTCTTGACGAACTGCACATAAAAAATGGTTGGTTGTTGGTTGGTTGCTATTCAGGATATTTACTATATACTATTTTTCGTCGTTGCCTTGTGCGTAATTATTAAAGTTCGAAGCTTGATTTATTACTGAGTTAACTGAACTGTAAAGCTGGTCTCCTTCTTTGGTTATTTTCTTTACACGATAGTACGAGAAACCTGCTGGTGGTGCTTGGTCAATCCATGAATAATAAAGTTCGATTTGCGCTCCAACACCCTCTTTAACACCTACTGATAAATAGTCCGTACCATTAGTAGAACGTTCTACAACATATACGCAATCATCAGTTTCGTTTTTTGACGTCCAGCTAACGAAAACTTTACCTGAATTGTATACAGTATTATAATTGTAAATGTTCATCGAGTTTTGATTTTCTGCAGAAAGCATTTGGTTTGTGCTTGGGATGCCTTGCCCGTTTGCAGTTGTGAAACTCGATAGCGCCATTAAGAATGCTACCACTTCAATTAAGAATAAGTAACGGAAAGAGGATCCTTTCTTTTCTTCACGATTGAAATAACGTTTAGGTTTAGAGTACATAAGCATACGATTGTTGCGAACTGCTTTGTAGAAATCCTGGGTGTGAGCTGAGTGATTCATAATATTTTGTTTTTAATTATTTGCAATTTATGGGTCTCTTTACGCTACAATTTTTGAAAGGTTACAACTTTTTTGCATTTGTAAGGAATACTTAAAAATTGTATCAATGAAATAACCATTAACTTTTTTAAAGTAGCCGGTTTTTATAACGTACCTACTTTTATTATGGTTGCAAATACTTAAAAAATTTTTCTGTTAGCAGTATAACTTTTATAGAAATCTTGCGTAATAGGGACCAAACCCAAAAAAATAAAATCAATTTATATGGACATTTTAAGTAAAACAATTAAAAAGCTTTCTTCGGAAGAATATCAGACGTTGTTATACGAAGTTTCTGGTAAGAAAAAGAATAAACCTTACATGGTTTTAGAAGCAACTCGCAATAGTAACATTGATGATAGCGAGTTAATGGAAATGCTTCAAGTAAATGCAAGTGCTTATTATACGCTTAAGTCTCGACTTAATTCTAAAATAGCAGGTATTCTTAGCAAGAAGGTAGAGAACCCAATTCAAACCTTAATGGATGAAGTTTCTCGTGTTCCAGCTCATTTATTTGGTAATAATAGAGATTTTTCAATTCGCGCGTTGCGTGAATTAGAAAAACAGTTAATTGAATATGATCTAAATGCTGAACTTATTTTGGTTTACAAAACTTTAGCACAGTTGCATTTATTTTCTGAAGAATATGATTACTTCGAAAATAAGTATAAGCGACATGTAGCATTTTCTTTAGCTGTTTCAAAAGCAGAGAATATTTTCTTCAAATTTTTAAAGAAGATTGGTGAATATCAATTAAATCAAAGTAATTCAGATCAGGAGGAGATCGTGATGATGAAGCGCGAACTTTCTAATATTTGTGAATTATATGATTCTCACCGATTATTTGTTCTTTACAATATTGCAAACATTTATTATTTATGTAATGTACAAGTGAATAATGAAGGTTTGGCATCTCGTGAAATAGAGATTGATTCAACACTTCAAAAGATGAATGATATTTTCGAGAAATATCCACTAGATACATTCTATCAGAATATTAAAGGCATAACTAACTTATTGTATTTTGAATATTATACAAAGACAAAAAATGTAGTTCGTGCTGATTATTATTTAAATAAAGTGCACGCTATTATGCCTGATTTAGCAGAAAAGCCAACAATGCATTTCTTTTTAGTTCAATTCCTTCATGCTAAAATCTCAAAGTATAATTTTGATTCAAATCTTGAGCAGCTTTCATTTGGTTACGATATAATCGAGAATCAATTGGATATTAAAGAGAATGAAACCTATCATTTAGTATCTGCTTACCGCTATATGGCTACTGTTAAGTTTTATGCGAAAGATTTTCAAGGCGCAGCGAAAAAAATTAATCAGCTTAGAAATAGAATTGCATTGAAGCAACATCTTGTTGCAGATGTGGATAATAAAATTTTTCAGGCTTTGCAATACTGCATTTTAGGAGAAGATAGCCTTTGTATGCAAATCGTAAGTAGTCTAAAGCGTCAAATAAAAGATAACGAATCACAATTTGAATCTACAAAGGCTATGATTAAAATTCTTAAAACTGCACTTAAGCCAGCTGACTACAGAAAGAAGATGAAAAAAATTGCTGAAATGTGGAATGAGTTTGAGTCAATTAACAAAACTCCATATTTTGTCATGAAGAATATAAAGCTGGATGAAACAACACTGAGAAAGATGTGTAACCCACTTAAAAGTTAAAAAAAAGTCCCGATTTATTCGGGACTTTTTCATTTAAAAATCGATTGCATTTAAATATTTTTCATTCAAAGGCTTGTTTACGTATTTGTAGACAAACTTGTTTGTAGAAGCTCTGTTGATATCCTCTGGACTAATAGATGAGGATAGTACAATGATTTTGCAGTTATTTTTAAGATCTTCATTTAAGGCTTCAAACTCTGATAAAAACGCGAAACCATCTTTGCCTGGCATATTCAAATCAAGAAAAATTACTTGAGGGAATTCATTTAAATCGGATAGGGATTGTAAAAAGTTTAACGAATCATCAGTCGAATTTTTAACTATAACTTCCGCTGAAAAATTACTGGCCGAAATCATTCGTTCGTTAATGAAATTGTCAATCTCATTATCATCTATGAGCAAAACTCTTTTAAAGCGTGCTTCCATTCTTATTTATGAGATTGATAGTTAACTATTTGTGGTGATGGGCGGAATCGAACCGTCGACACAAGGATTTTCAGTCCTTTGCTCTACCAACTGAGCTACATCACCTGTTGAGGGCGCAAAAGTATGATATTTTTATCAATTTCAAATCTATTTAAAGAAATTAAAAG
>JBKCGZ010000142.1:0-3104 GCA_046303115.1 Bacteroidota bacterium
ATCAACACCGCCTCACTCATCTCCATTAAAGTAGATGCTTGTCGTAAGTAAGCTGCTCTTGTAATCGCATCTGGAACTACGGCAATCGTTTCTACAATATCACGAACTAACCCTGCTTTCTTAATTGGATCACCTGCTGTCTCACTCAACAATAATTTTGTTTTGAATGAAATAAAATCGACAGCAGAAACAGATAAGTAATCTAACAACTCTACAGTAGAAACTTTCCGAGAATACGAATCGGGATCTTCTCCATCAGGAAATAAAACCACACGCACATTCATTCCTTCTTCGAGAATTAAATTAATTCCACGTAAGGAAGCTTTGATACCTGCAGCATCGCCATCATACAACACCGTAATGTTTTTTGTATAGCGACCAATTAAGCGTATCTGCTCTACCGTTAGTGAAGTACCAGAACTTGCTACTACGTTTTCAATTCCTGCCTGATGCAATGAGATTACATCGGTATATCCTTCTACTAAATAACAAACATCTTTTTCTACAATGGCTTTCTTCGCATGCGAGATGCCGTATAAACTTTTACTCTTGAAATAAATTTCTGTCTCGGGCGAGTTTAAATACTTCGGACTCTTCGGATCTGTTTTTAAAATACGTGCTCCGAAAGCAATCGTACGACCTGTTAAGCTCGCTACGGGAAACATCACACGACCACGAAAGCGATCATATTTCTTTTGCTCGTTAACGATAAGCAATCCTGCCTTCTCCAAAATTTCTTCTTTATATCCAGCAGACGTAGCAGATGAAGTAAGTCCATCCCATTTATCAGGAGAAAAACCTAATTCAAATTTTCTAATGATATCATCCGTAAATCCTCGCTCTCTGAAATAACTTAATCCGATGGCAATACCCTCATCGTTATTCCACAAATAATCGACATAATAGTTTTTTGCAAAATCCATTACGGCAAACAAACTCTCACGCTGCGACTGTGCCTCCATCATTTCTGCTGATGGCGCTTCCTCTTCAATAGTGATATTGTATTTACCAGCGAGGTAACGTAATGCTTCTGGAAACGAAAGATGCTCATGCTCCATCATGAAGGTAACTGAATCACCTGCCTTACCGCAACCGAAGCATTTAAAAAATCCTTTTGCAGGGGATACGGTAAACGATGGCGTACGTTCATTATGAAAAGGACAAACACCTAACAAATTAGCGCCTCGTTTCTTCAACGACACAAAATCACCTACCACCTCTTCAATGCGGCAAGCTTCTAAAATTCGTTCTTTTGTTTCAGGCGTAATCACTGTGCTAAAATACAAAAATTAGGGGGGAATAAAAGAGGGTTTTTACTTCAGATAGCTTTCTTAATCGTAACAGAATCGAGTGCCTTGGTTCGGGGGAATAGATTTATAATCCTACTTTAATTATGGCGAATTCGCCAAGTTTGAAGTCAATCTGCGTTTTTATAGTTTTTTGATGAATTAGTAGCGGATTTTCTACTTAAATAATCATCAAGCTTTTTATTGATGCACAAAACAATAATTTAATTCTTCCTTTAATGTTCTTTCTTTTGTCTTGACACAAAATGAAAGAACCAAAGAAAAAGTCAAGGCTCCACTTTATTCTTTTGCTAGCAAATTTTTTCCTTGATAAAATTGCTACAAATTCAGTGATTTCCTCACAGGCTCGGAACTTCTAAATTTGCTTAACGCAATTTTACCTTCGTCAAAAACCGAATAAACTGAGGCCGATTGCCTATCATGTAAATTATTGTTTTTCTCTTAACCAAACTATAAATTTGTTCCATTATTCGTTAACTTTATAAAATTATTGAACACGACAAATAATCGTCTTTACAAAGTCTAATAAATACAGTTACTAATTCCGAAATATAAAATTAAGAGTCATGAGAAAAAAAATAGAAAAAACTAAAAACCTGACTTCTTTCGATGAACATCTTACCAAACGAGATGGTAAGATGGGAACTAAAAAAAGAACTGAATTTGAAATTAAAGCAAAAGCATTTGCCATTGGAGAAATCATTAAAGAAGAGCGTAAACTTTCACACATGACACAAGAACAACTTGCAGAGAAAACAGGAACCCGTAAAAGTTTCATCTCAAGAATTGAAAATGGTCATAGCGACATTCAATTATCAACTTTATACCGATTATTAGAAATTGGACTAGGTAAAACTGTTTCGTTAACTATTAGTTAGTTAAAAGACGAATGTAGGTCCCTGATTCCGAAGCTTCGGTACTCGAAGGGCCGGGTTTCGAGAGCCTCAACCACCGGCCTAAGATCAGTGATTGCGTTCCGTCGTAAACCGCACCAACTCCATTAAAGAAGTCTTGTACTCACTGTCAGGGATATCCGTTAAAAGGTCGAAGGCTTTTTGTTGGTAACTGTACATCGCATTACGAGCATAGTCTAAACCACCGTTGGATAAAACAAGTTGTATCACTTGCTCCACACGCTTGCTATCTTCTGAATGATGCTTGATGGTATTAATGATAAACTTCTTATCGTCCTTGCTTACATTCTGCAAGGTATAAATAACAGGAAGCGTCATTTTATGTTCTTTGATATCGATGCCTTTTGGCTTACCCGTCTTTACACTTTCTTCGTAATCGAATAAATCATCTTTGATTTGAAAAGCAATTCCTACCGCCTCACCAAAGTCGTGCATGCGTTGTATCATTGCAGCATCACATCCAACAGAAGCAGCACCAGTAGCACAACAAGAAGCTATCAAAGAAGCTGTTTTTGCTCCAATAATTTCATAATAGACTTCTTCTGTTATATCCAGCTTGCGTGCTTTTTCGATTTGTAATAACTCGCCTTCACTCATTCTACGAACAGCGTTCGAAACAATTTCGAGTAAATGAAATTCTTTATGCTCAACAGAAAGTAATAATCCTTTTGATAAAAGATAATCACCTACCAACACTGCAATTTTATTTTTCCATAAAGCATTAATCGAGAAAAATCCACGACGTAAATTACTATCATCTACTACATCATCGTGTACTAATGTTGCAGTATGTAATAACTCAATTAATGAAGCAGCACGATATGTTGACTCACCAATGTTACCTGTCATGCCAGCAGTTAGAAAAACGAACATCGGACGCATC
>JBKCGZ010000143.1:0-83541 GCA_046303115.1 Bacteroidota bacterium
ACCGTCGATGGTTACTTTAGGCATATCAATATTTTCTTATGCTACTTCCGGTGAAATATTATTCAAGCGGTAATAGTGATTATCTTTTTTAATGGATGATGGATTCTTTACATACTCTTCGAATTCACTGCGGAAATGACGGATAGCACTTGCTACCGGCCATGCAGCTGCTTCACCTAATGGACAAATAGTTTTTCCTTCAATCTTCGATTGGATATCCCATAGCAAATCAACATCTTCTAATGTTCCATGTCCATCTAAAATTTTATGAAGAACCTTTTCCATCCATCCTGTTCCCTCTCTACAAGGAGAACATTGTCCGAAACTTTCGTGATGATAAAAACGACTGAATGTATATAAGTTTTTAACGACACTAGTATCTTCATCCATCACAATAAACCCACCTGAACCCAACATCGTTCCTGTAATAAATCCGCCATCAGACAATGACTCATACGTCATTAATCGAGGTTCGCCAGTGGCTAATTTTAATATTAAATCTTTTGGTAAAATTGGCACAGAAGACCCTCCAGCAACAACTGCTTTCAAATCTTTTCCATTACGAATTCCACCACAATATTCGTCTGAATAAATAAACTCTTCTACAGGAATTCCTAATTCGATTTCATACACACCAGGCTTATTAATATGTCCACATGCAGAAATTAATTTTGTTCCTGTACTTTTTCCAATTCCAATTTTCGCATACTCATCACCACCCATTTTCACAATTGGAACAACAGCCATGATACTCTCGACATTATTCACCACTGTTGGGCGCTGCCATAAACCTTGAATCGCTGGGAATGGAGGTTTGATACGCGGATTACCACGCTTTCCCTCTAACGATTCTATTAATGCTGTTTCTTCTCCGCAGATATACGCTCCTGCACCACAATGAACATGTAAATCGAAATCGAATCCGCTGCCCATGATGTTCTTTCCTAACAATCCTGCTGCATATGCCTCATCAATTGCTTTTTGCAGAATATGAAAAACATATAATAATTCACCACGGATATAGATATACGAAGTATTAGCGCCTAATGCAAAACTACCGATGGCCATCCCCTCAATTAATAAGTGAGGACTACGCTCCATCATGTAACGATCTTTGAAAGTCCCTGGCTCCGACTCATCTGCATTACAAACTAAGTGACGAGGTACACCATCAGGCTTTGCTAAGAAACTCCACTTCATCCCTGTTGGGAATCCTGCTCCACCGCGACCTCTTAATCCTGATTTTTTTACTTCTTCAACGATAGCATCCGGAGACATGCCTAATGCTTTTTTCAATCCATCGTATCCACCATGCTTACGATAAACATCGAGTGATTGAATGCCCGGTACATTTATATTTTCGGTTAGTAATTTACGTCCCATTTTGATTTTTATAAATTGGTTACCGGTTATTTAATTTCTTTTTTTGACCAATGTGAAACTGGCTCCACTACTGTTGCTCTACACTCATGAATGATATTATCCACTTTGTCTAATGTCAAATTCTCATGATACGTCTCGCCTATCTGCATCATTGGTGCTGTACCACATGAAGCAAGACACTCTACAGTTTTTAAAGTAAACATTCCATCAGCAGTTGTTTGACCTACTTTAATCGATAGTTTTTTCTCTATATATTTTACAATATCATCAGAGCCTAATAACCAACAAGGACCTGTATGACAAACTTCGATCACACACTTTCCTACTGGTTTTAAGTTAAACATAGAATAGAAAGAGGCTACTTCATAAACTTCAATAGGAGTAATATCTAATAGCGAAGCAACATAGTCCATTGCATCTGAACTCAACCATCCGCCAAACTCAGCTTGTGCTATATGCAACAAGGGAATCAATGCTGACTTTTGCTTTCCTTCCGGATATCTTTTTATCATTCGTTGCGATAAAGCAAGAGCCTCGTCGCTGAACTTTAATTTATTTTCGTTATTCATATATAAATCTTGTGATTTAATATTATGCGTCTAATTCGCCTGCGATTACATTCATTGAACTCATTGTTAAGATAGCATCACTTAAGAATGCACCTTTAACCATTTCAGGATATGCTTGATAATAGATAAAGCAAGGACGACGGAAATGTAAACGATAAGGCGTTCTTCCTCCATCACTCACTAAATAAAATCCTAATTCTCCATTACCACCTTCTACTGCGTGATACACCTCTCCTTTCGGCATTTCAGTTTCACCCATCACAATCTTGAAATGATAAATCAATCCTTCCATCGTATTGTAAACATCTTCTTTCTCTGGTAAGAAGAAATTAGGAACATCCGCATGGAAAGTTGTTTTGTCTTCCATCTTATCTAACTTTTCTACAGCCTGACGAATGATGCTCAAGCTCTGCCACATTTCCTGCTCACGCACCATAAAGCGGTCATAGGTATCACCGTTTGTCCCGAGTGGAATATCAAAAGTAAAATCTTCGTAACCTGAATACGGATTCATCACGCGCACATCATAATCAACACCAGCAGCACGTAAATTCGGACCCGTAAATCCGTATTGCAATGCACGCTCGGCAGTGATAGGTCCGCAGTTAATTGTTCTATCCATAAAGATGCGATTACGCACCAATAAGTTTTCGAACTCTTTTAATCCTTCAGGAAACTCTTTCAATAATTTATGAATTTTCTCCCATGCAAGCGGAGTAAAATCTCTTTCTAGCCCGCCAATACGACCGATATTGGTTGTTAAACGAGCACCACACAACTCCTCGTAAATTTCATAGATAAATTCTCTCCATTGAAAAACATATAAGAAGCCTGTCATTGCACCACTATCTACTCCAATAACGGAGTTGCAAATAATATGATCTGCAATACGCGCCAATTCCATAATGATAACGCGCATATATTGAACACGCTTTGGAATTTCTATTCCTACCAACTTCTCAACCGTCATATGCCATCCCATATTATTAATTGGTGATGAGCAATAATTTAATCGATCGGTAATTGGAGTAATCTGGTTATAAGGTCTGCGTTCTGCTAACTTTTCGAACGCTCTGTGAATATAACCGATAGTTGGCTCTGCCTCTACAATTAACTCACCATCCATCTTCATGACATTTTGAAAAATACCATGCGTTGCTGGATGCGTTGGACCTAAATTCAGGATTGTATATTCTTTCTCTTTGAGAATTTCTTTGTTTGAGTTCATCTTAGTAAATATTAACGGCCAAACATTTTATCATCTTTATCTCCTCTGAAAGGATCTTCCAACGGAAACTCCTTGCGCATTGGCCATCCAACCAATGAATCCATATTCAGAATTCTTCTCATATCAGGGTGACCATGAAAACGGAATCCGTAGAAATCATGCGTCTCGCGCTCTTGCCAATTTGCTGCAGGCCAGATATCTGACATCGTATCAAATACAGGCTCGCTGTCATTGGTAAATGATTTTATTCTGATTCGAAAATTAGCAGGCATATTATGCAACTGATACATCATTCCGAACTGAGCCGCCTGATCAGGGAAATGTAATCCGCATAGCGTAGTAAGAAAATGAAAATTCAACGATTCGTCGTCATGTAAAAATTTCATAATCGACTTCAAACTGCTTTTTTCAACTGTAATCGTTAAAAAATCGTGTAGCATTTCAATACTCTGAATTGCACCTTCAAATTTCGATTGCAGTTTTTCTGTGATGTATTCCTGTGTTAATGAGGACATGATAATTATTTAATTACTCGATACCGTAAGAAGCTAATAACTCCTGATACTCTGGAGAATTTCTTCTACGCAACGATTCATTTTGAACTAATTCTTGAATTTTTAATACGCCGTCGATAATTTGCTCAGGACGTGGAGGGCAACCAGGCACGTAAACATCAACAGGAATAATTCTATCGATACCTTGTAAAACACTATACGTATCGAATATTCCACCTGTAGAAGCACAAGCACCAACAGCAATTACCCATTTAGGTTCTGCCATTTGCTCATACACCTGACGAAGTACTGGTCCCATTTTTTTTGAGATTGTTCCCATCACCATCAGCAAGTCAGCCTGACGAGGAGAAAAACTCAAACGCTCAGCACCAAAACGACCGAAATCGTAAGTGGAAGCCATCGTTGCCATGAACTCAATTCCGCAACAAGAGGTAGCAAAAGGAAGCGGCCAGATTGAATTCTTTCTTGCCATTCCAACTGCTTTATCGAGGGAAGTTGCCAGGAATCCTGGTCCTTCAAACCCTTCTAACTTTTGATTATTTTCAGACATGATGAATGTATTATTACTCCCACTTAAGGGCGCCTTTTTTAATAATGTAAATCAATCCAAGGATCAACAATCCTAAGAAAACAAGCATTTCACCGAATGCGGCTAGTCCTACTTTGCTCCACTCTGCAAAATTTACCGCCCATGGATACATAAAAATTACCTCCACATCAAACAACACAAATAAGATAGCAATCAAAAAATACTTGATCGAAAATGGAAGTCGGGAATTACCTTGCGACTCAATTCCGCACTCAAAAGTTTCAAGTTTTATACTCGATTTACGCTTAGGACCAAGTAGATGCGTTGCAAACATGGTAATTAAAACGAAACCGATAGCAACAACAAACATCATTGCAATTGGAAGGTAGTCGATAGGAGCGCTTAGTAAAATCATAATTGTTTGATATCAGTAACAATAATTTTCTATTAAAGTTTCGGGTGCGAATTTACCTTTTTTTTCGAGTGTAAATAACAAATCAATCTTGATTTTTAACAGGATTGTAATAATTTGTTGTTAACTCCAGTTTACATCCAATAATTGCTTAATTTTCAACTGATTTTTGAAAGTAGTTTTTGACATTTCCCGATTAGACAGCGAAACCGCCTAAACATTCTTCCCAGAAATTTGTTATCGTTGTATTGGTATGAAAAAAAGTGTCCTCATTATTGGGTCAGGTTTAGGCTCACTTGCAACTGCTTTACGTCTCACAAAGAATGGCTACGACGTTAAAATAATAGAAAAATTCAGCACACCGGGAGGTCGTTTAAACATCATTGAAAAAGATGGTTTCAGCTTCGATATGGGACCTTCATTTTTTAGTATGTCTTACGAATTCAAAGAGTTATTCGACTATATCGGAATCGCAAACCCGCTGCAATTAAACGAATTAAACCCTCTCTATTCCGTGTATTTTGAAGGAAAAGAAAAGCCTTTCATGATGCACAAGGATTTAAAAAAGCTTGAAAAGGAATTCGAGAATATTGAACCCCACTTAGAGCAAAAGGTTCGTAAATACTTAGATGCCGCTGGAAAATTATTCCACGACACAGAGAATATTGTTGTTAAGCAAAACTTCAATTCGAAGCTTGATTATCTTGCACAATTGACAAGAGTTCCGTTCAAACACGGACCTAAAATGTTCCGTTCGATGTGGTCGGAACTAGAAAAGAATTTCGATTCCGAAGAGGTAAAAGTAATTTTCTCCTTAGTTTCTTTTTTCCTTGGCTCTACCCCATTTCAAACGCCTGCAGTTTACACCCTACTGAATTATACAGAATTAGTTCACGATGGCTATTGGAATGTACAAGGTGGTATGTATAAAATCGTGACTGAGATCAGAAAGATTTTAGAAGCAAAAGGAGTTGAATTTAAATTCAATACTGAAATTGTAGAAATTGAAGAGAAGGATGGAAAAGCAATAGCTGCGATTTCTAAAAATGGCGAGCGCTTTACTGCAGATATCATTGTTTGTAATGCTGATGCAGCTTCATTCCGAGGACAAGTACTGAAAAGAAAAGAATATTCTGAACCTAAGTTGGATCAAATGGACTGGACCCTGTCTCCATTCACCATCTACCTAGGCGTGAAAGGAAAATTAGAGAATTTGCATCATCATAATTATTTCCTTGGAAATAACTTTAAAGAATATGCAGATAAAATTTTCAAAACATCGGTAAGTCCTAATAAGCCTTATTACTACGTAAATGTTAGCTCGCGTTCAAACCCTGGATGTGCGCCTGAAGGACATGAAAATTTATTTATCCTTTGTCCAGTTCCTGATTTACGCTACAAACCAGATTGGAGCGATTCAGAAGAATTAGCCAAAACAATTATTAAAGATTTATCAGAAAGAGTTGGTTATGATATCTCTTCAAACATTGTAACGCAAACGATTTTATCGCCTGTTGAATGGCAAAACAATTTTAATTTATACAGAGGAAGTGGATTAGGGTTAGCTCATGGGCTAAATCAGATTGGCGGTTTCAGACCTGCCAACAAAGACGAAAAATTATCAAACCTCTATTATGTTGGAGCCAGCACAATACCTGGAACAGGATTGCCAATCGTGGTAATCGGCTCTCGCTTAGTAACAGAACGCATTTTACAAGATCATGGAACTATACACTAAAACCTGTACTGAAATAAGCAGAAAGATTACGCATAATTACAGTACATCTTTTACTTTGGGCATTCGCACACTTCATAAAAAACTTCACGACCCAATTTATTCAATTTATGGATTTGTGAGAGTGGCTGATGAAATTGTAGATACTTTTCACGGTCACAACAAAACGGATTTGCTTACAAAGTTCAAAGCGGATACTTACGAAGCACTTGAAAATAAAATCAGCACGAATCCTGTGTTACATGCCTTTCAAAATGTTGTTCATCAGTACAACATCGATTATGATTTAATCGAAGCCTTTTTGAAAAGTATGGAAATGGATCTTTATCATTCAACTTACGATGATGGTAAATACAACGAATACATTTATGGCTCAGCAGAAGTTGTTGGTTTGATGTGTTTGAGAGTATTTTGTAATGGTGATAATGCTGAATATGATCGATTAAAAGCTCCAGCGAAACATTTAGGCGCAGCATTTCAAAAGGTGAATTTTTTACGTGACATGAAAAGCGATTATGCCGAGCGTGGAAGAGTTTATTTCCCTGAAGTTGATTTTAACTTTTTCTGTGATAAAACTAAATTAAAATTGGAGCAGGAAATTGAAGAGGATTTCAAGCTAGCGTTTGAAGGAATTAAGCAACTACCAATTGAAGCTCGCTTTGGAGTTTATGTGGCCTATATCTATTACCAGGCTTTACTTCGGAAGATCAAACAAGTCCCAGCATCAACTATCAAAGATGTCAGAATTAGGGTTCCGAACAAGGAAAAATTTGCTTTATTACTTTCCTCTTGGTTCCGCTTCCGTTTAAATGTGATTTGATCAGCACATTTTCCTCTTAAAAAGGCAACTTTTTTATCTTTCTTACGAATAAAGGCAGGTTAAAATCTATTAAACCTGAATCAGCCTTTATTCGAAATGCTATTGACATCAAATCATAAATTCAAAAAAGCACTATCCAATTTCAGATGGATGGTAACTTGTATTTTGATGTTAAATATGCAATCGGCCTTTGCTACCCACTCTGCCGGAGCTGATATTAAATACAAATACCTTTCGGGAAATCAGTACGAAGTCACAGTTACATTTTATCGCGATTGCGGTGGTGTTGCCGAACCCAATAGCGTTACTGTAAATTGCAAATCGCAGAATGGAAATTTTAATTTCAATGTCTCTGCAAATAAAGTTTCTGGTGCTAACGGACAAGAAATTACATTCCCTTGCTCAACTACTTCAACAACTTGTAATGGAGGCGTTGCAACTGGAATAAAAAAATGGACTTACTCCACAATTGTAACATTGCCATCACAACAAAGCGATTGGACATTCAGCTACAGCATCTGTTGCAGAAATTGTTCAATTACTACGATTAATAGTCCTTGCTCTTCCAATTCGGTTTTATACGTTGAAGCAAAATTGAATAACTTACTTTCAATTAATAATTCATCTCCTGATTTTACAAATAGTCCTGTTGCCTTTGTTTGCTTAGGACAAAATTTCAACTACAATCATGGAGTTGTAGAAACAGATGGCGATTCATTGTTTTACGAATTAATCACACCGAAAACAGGATCTAATTCAACAGTCACTTTTATTCCACCTTCGAGCGTAATAAATCCAATTTCATCTTCTACTCCATTTGCTTTAAACAGCATGAATGGCGACATCAACTTTACTCCAAATCAAATGCAAATTGGGGTAATGGCAATTCGTGTGAAAGAATATCGCAACGGACAATTTATTGGTAGTGTAATTCGTGATATGCAAGTATATACACAAACATGTAACAATAATCTACCTACACTTTCAGGAATTAATGGAGGAAATAACTTTACTACATCAAGCTGTGCTAATCAACAAATATGTTTTACAGTCAACTCAATTGATCTTGAAAATACACAATCAATAACATTAAATTGCAACAACGGAATTCCAAATGCAAGCTATGTGATTACAGCAGGTAATCGACCAAGCTTAAACTTTTGCTGGACACCATCTGCATCTGACATTAGCAATATTCCACATACATTTACGATAACCGTAAAGGATGATGCATGTCCGACAAACGGCGTTCAAACATTTTCATATTCTATCTTAGTTAATGGACCACAGTTTATAGTTACATCATCAAACAATTCATGTAACAATTCGACAAGTTCACAATTATCTGTTCAGGCATCTGGAAACTATTCTTATCTCTGGAATAATGGTGCAACAACATCAAACATAACAAACATAACGGCAGGCACATACTCTGTTACTGCTACTGATCAAAATGGTTGTACGAATAATCAAACTTTTCAACTAACCAACAATGGAATTGCATTAACCTCTACTATTATTCATCCATCTTGCCAAGGACTTAACAACGGCGCGATACAACTAAACATTTCTGGAGGAACTGCGCCTTATACTTATACATGGAATAATGGAGCAACAACAAAAGACATCCAACAATTAATTGCGGGAAATTATTCTGTTTTAGTAACGGATGCAAATGGATGTACAAGTACAATATCAAACCAATTGAACAACTCAAGTTCATTGGCAATCACTTCAACAATAGGAAACATTACTTGCGCTGGAAGCAATAACGGCTGGATAAATACGAATGTAACAGATGGCGTTGCACCATATACTATTTTATGGAGTAATGGATTAACACAAAATAACGTCAGCAATTTAGCAGCTGGAAACTACTCTGTAAACTATACAGATGCCTTTGGGTGTAGCACGCAAGCTACATTTACAATTAATAGCACAGTTGATAGCATAACGGTTGACTTTACCACTTCTGATGTTAAATGCTTTGGTGATAGCAGTGGCTCAATCAACACAATAATAACTGGCGGAACTGCTCCTTACTCCTATTTATGGAGTAACAATTCAACCACAGGATTAATTAACAATCTCGTACAGGGTGTTTATACAGTAACCATTACAGATGCTAACGGGTGTGCAGATACAAAAAGTGTTAGCATTTCTCAACCACTTTCACCTTTACAAATTACAGCGAGCCAATATCATGTAGCCTGCAAAGGAGATTCAACTGGAGCAATCGAGTTATTTGTTAATGGTTCATTAGGTAATTACACTTATTTATGGAGCAATGATTCAACAACAAAACGAATCAATAATCTTAAAGCAGGAATTTACAGTGTTACTGTTTCCGATATGAATGGATGTGCCATCAACAAGTCGTATCAGATTAATGAACCGGATAGTATTTTAATTTTAAGTATTACTAATGGCAACTCTCCATGCTCATCAAGTTATTCAATAATTTATGCGAATATATCAGGTGGCTTAGCCCCTTATACTTATTTATGGAATACTGGAGCAACATCAACATCAATAACTAACAATACTAATGGGAACTATTCCGTCACAGTAACTGATGCAAATGGATGTTCCAGAAATGAATCAATAGTAGTTAACAACAATCAAATTCCATTATCAATTATACCTAGTTCACAAAACATTAATTGTGCAATTGGCCAAACAGGATTTATAAGCATAAATGTTAATGGTGGAAATTCTCCTTACCAATATTTATGGAGTAATGGAAGCAACAATAATTCAATTAACAATCTTTCTTCAGGCACTTACACCGTTACAGTAACGGATGCTAACGGTTGCTCGAAGGAATATTCAAAAACTATTACAGATATCACTAACGTTCATGCACAAGTGCTGGCAAGCAATGAAATATGTGTTGGTGAATATGCAAACCTTCAATGTGACTCTTTACAAGCAGCCACCTATCAATGGTATTATAACAATGAACCATTAAACGGCGCAACTACATCGACATTTACCACTCCCGTTGGAGGTACTTACTATGTAATTGTTTCAACTGCATGTGGCACATATCAATCAAATAATATTGAAATTATTGTACATGCACTAAATCATGTTCAAGTCAACAACGATTTAATCATTTGTCAAGGAGAAAGCGTACAACTTCATGCATCAGGTGGAGTTAATTACCAATGGACTCCTGCTATCAACATTGACAATGCAAACTTTTCTGACCCAATAGTTACTCCAGATTTCACTACCGATTATACAGTAACGATTACTGATCAGTATGGATGTTCAGCAACAGCAACAGTAAAAGTTTCTGTTATGTGTGATTCAATAGATGCGCCCAATGGATTTTCTCCAAATAATGATGGCATCAATGATTACTTCCATATTAAAGGGATAGAAGATTTTGATGGTAATGTAGTATTCATCTATAACAGATGGGGAAGCTTAGTATTCAAGCAAAAAAATTATGATAATAAATGGGATGGTAAGTGCAATGTAAATGGTGCATTGATGGGACAAGACTTACCAGAAGGAACTTATTATTTCCTAATCGATTTAAATAATGAAGGAAAGCCACTTAGTGGATATGTGGTTTTAAAAAGATAAACAGTAAATGAAACAAATTAAACATATCATTTTATTTGTGTTCCTGATAGGTTCATCTGAAGCATTTGCTCAGTTTGAACCTCAGTTTACGCAATATATGTTTAATGAAACATTTATTAATCCAGCTTATGCAGGTAGTCGTGATCACGCAGCATTCACAGCGGCATATCGCAATCAATGGGTAGGAATGGATGGTGCTCCAAAAACACAAACATTCAGCGGACATATGCCATTCAGAAATCAGAAATCAGCATTTGGTCTTGCTATCATGAACGATGAAATTTCGGTGATACATGATTTTTATGTCTTTGGAACTTACGCTTATCGTATTCATTTACCAAAAGGAAATTTAGCAATGGGTTTACAAGGCGGACTTGTTAACCACCAAGAACAATTAGGTGATGTAAAAACACAAGACATCGGAGATGCTACGTTCTTAGGCACACCGCGAATTACTGTTCCGAATACTGGATTTGGAATTTATTATAACCAACCGAACGCTTATATCGGATTGTCTGTTCCAAGAATGATTACCAATAAAGTTGACCCTTCAACCAGCAAATCGTTGAACACTGTTAACATCGACAATTGGCATTATTTCATGATGGGAGGATATGTTCATCCAATCAATGATGGCATAAAAATCAAAGCAACATTCATGCTTAAGGGCGTTAAAGGTGCTCCTGTCTCATCTGATATTGGCGCACATATTTTATTTAATGAATCAATATGGATTGGTGCTAACTACAGAGCAAAAGACTCATGGGCGGCGTTGTTGTCTATGCAAATAAACAAGCAATTACGAATGGGGTATTCATTCGATTATACGATTAGTCAATTAAAAAGAGTTAATTCAGGAACACATGAAATTACTATTGGCTACGATTTTTCATTCGATAAAAACAATGTAGTAACTCCTAGGTATTTTTAAAAATGCGTTACCTATTATTTACTTTATCCATTTTATTTTGTCAGCTAGCGTTGGCCCAGCAAAAAGATACTGAACAAGCTAACAAGTTGTATTTACAAGGTGATTATAACAATGCAATTAAAAAATATGAAAGTTGTAATACAAATGATTTTACAATTGATGATAAAAAGAAAATAATTAATTGCTACCGATTAACGAATCAACTTTTTAAATCAGAATCCTTTCTGAATGAAGTTTGTTCTGCCACTAAGGAAGAAATTTACTGTAACTACTATTTGAACTTATTAATTCAAAAGAAAAAATATACAAAAATCAAATTGCTTTCAGAACAAGGAATTCTAAAAATTGAGTATATTATTCTAAAAAATAAAATTGATGCTTTATACAATGATACTGCTCTTTATAAAATTGATGCACTAACAATCAATACAGAATTTGCTGACATGGGTCTTGTGCAATTTAAAAACGGATTTGTTTTTTGTTCGAGCAGACCGACTAATAAAGTTGTTGAGCGAAAGCACTCCTGGACGAACCAATCTTTTTTAAATTTATTTTATTGCGAAAACATAAATGAAAACTGGTCTGCACCTACACTATTTTCATCTGATATAAAATGCAAATTTAATCTTGGCCCGTTGTGTTTTAGTAATAAATCAAAAGATCTTTGGCTTACAGAAAACTACGCTGGCAATGATCAACTATCTTCTGAGAAAAAGTTTAAATTAAAAATTGTCCATTATAAATTTATTGATTCAAAATGGACAAAACAAAAAGATTTTCCATTTAACAACATGGACTATAACGTTGCGCATCCTGCAGTTAGTGAAGATGGCAACACTATTTATTTTTCCAGCAATATGCCTGGAGGATTTGGCGGAATGGATATTTATGTTTCGCATAAAACAAAAAAAGGATGGAGTACACCTGTCAATTTAGGTGCTCAAATTAATACATTAGGAAATGAAGTGTTCCCTACTCTATTATCTGATGGGACTATTTATTTCTCTTCAGATGGTTTGATTGGTATCGGAGGATTAGATTTATACTTCACAAAAAGTATTAATGAAAATTATTTAACACCTGTAAATGTTGGTGCACCTTTAAATTCAACTGCCGACGATTTTCATCTGATATATGACAACAAAAATAAATGTGGCTATTTTTCGTCTAACAGAATTAACAATGGATTGAATGATGATGTTTTCAAGTTTGTAAAATCTGATATTGAAACCAAAAATGAAATCAAAACTACTTCATCAGATATAAAGCAAGAATTGAAAGAAGACTCTAGCGAAAAACGTAAAATAACAATCATTGACAACGTTGGAAATTCGCCATTAACAGGAGTAAAAATTACTGATAGCGATGGAAATATTATAAGCATATCCGATAGCAATGGAATAGCTGAAATAGATAGTGGAATAAATAAAATCAAAATAGTAAAAGACGGATTTAATTCGAAAGAAGTTGTTTTCAATGAATTCAAAAACGATCATCTATTCAATTTAAAAAAGAATGATGGTGCTGCATACTCTTCCTGGTATAAAATCATTTACTATGATCTAGACAAAAGTGATATCAGAAAAGACATGGCCAAAGAAGTGAACGACATCATTGATTTTTTAAAAGCACATCCAGAATTAAAGATTACAATCACCTCTTTTACCGATAGTAGAGCGAGCATAAACTATAACGAGAAGTTATCACAACGACGAACAAATTCTATAAAACAAATTTTACTGCTTCATGGTATACCTAAAAAGCAAATTGCAAAATCAGCTTGGCTGGGCGAAGGAATCCTTGTGAACAACTGTGGTGATGCCATACCATGTACAGAGGAAATGCACCAGTTAAATCGCAGAACTGAAGTTTTCGTGAGCGGTATTTCAAAGTAATTATTTAAGTTTTATTTTTTAGTAGTTTAGCAGACAGAATTATGAAGAAGACTGTCTTATTATTTATTCATTTGTTTTTTTTATCTAATGTCTTTTGCCAGAACAGCAATTACCTAGCTAATGGTGAATTCGGAATCAAAAACAGCATTAGTAGTTTTTTAAAAGAAGAAAAATTGATTTGGACGTGTCCAATAAAAATCAAAAAAAAAGATTGGAATTATATTTTACCTGCTGCAGCAGGATTAGCCATAATCTATACAATTGATCAACCTGTTCGTCGAGAATTAACTTATTTCAATAACCACCAAAGCTTAGCAAATTCAGCCAATAAAAATATTACCTACCTTGGCGATGGTGCAGTTAACGTGGGGATATCTTCACTATTTGTTTTGAATGGATTGATTTTCAAAAACCATAAAAGTATTGAGACAGGATATCTCTCTAGCAAAGCAATTGTACATGCAGGAATTGTCGTTTTCGTGTTAAAAACAATAGCAGGAAGAGAACGTCCTTTTTACACCGATCATCAAGGTCGCTTTCACCTGTTTAATCGACTTGAAGAAGGCTCTGCCTTTCATTCATTCCCTTCGGGACATACCATTACTGCATTTTCAATGGCTACTGTAATCGCTAAAGAATATAGAGATAAAAAATGGGTGGGAATTACCTCCTACGGACTCGCATCACTAGTTGGCATGTCGAGAATTGGACTAGATAAACACTGGGCTTCTGATATATTTGTTGGAAGTATTTTGGGATATGCAATAGGAAACTTTACCTTTAAGCAACATCAAAATACTTGGCATGTATTTCCATCGGCAACTACATCAAAAGCAAGTATCAACCTTATAAAACAATTTTAAATGAAGAAGAACTTAATTCGCATTTGTACTATCAGCGCAATGTTTCTCGCTGCTTGCAATACATCTAGTGATCAAAAAGAAAGTTGCACTAAAGAGGGCGACTTAAATCCAAATGGATCAAGTGAACTGTCGCTAATTATGCGCAAAATGGCAACTCATTTAGCAGAGAACCGTGATGCATTGAAAGCAGGAAAAGGAATCGTTGCAGCGCCTAAAGAAATTGACGATTTACTTACTGCGAAGAAAACAGATGAAGAAATTGATAAGACAATTTATGATGGATACGCAAAACTCTATCAGCAACGCATTATCGAATTAAATGAAACAGCAGATAAGGCAGATAGCATTAAAATAAAAGCGCATAACAATCTGGTAAGTACATGCAGAGATTGTCACAGTAATTTCTGTCCTGGCCCAATGGTAGTAATTAATCAACTAGACATTAAATAAAAAATCCCCTGAGAGTTTCTCAGGGGATTTTTTTATGCTATTAGAATTTTAATAATCCCAAAGTCCAATTTCGAAATTAACCATTTCCTGCTTAATCTTTTCAGCTTCTAACAATCGATCCATAGGAGTTGTTCTATATGTATCAATTGGTCTATCATAGATATTTTCTTCTTTAGTAATAAAGCTGTTAAACATCCTTTTTGCAAAGATATCGTCGAATGTTAAACGCTGAGAAGAGTTGTATCTATTACCCACTTCAGAATGAACTAAAGCAGAACGGCCTTCTGGGAAATAAATCCAAAATAAAGGCTTCGTTAATTTCTCATCTAATCCTTCTTTCTTCACTTCAATTACAGGACAGATTCCGATAATTCTAACATCCATTACCGAACGTTGCTTATCAAAGAACCATTCTTCTTTCATGTTATAACGAGTAACACGATCAGAGTTAAACGGCTCAACTGAGTCAATCATTACGATATAGTCAGGATTATCTGGATCAGGTCTTGATTCGATGTGAACAGAATCCCCGCTAATAACCTTAGAGAATTCAGTAGCTGTTAAAGGCATAGTAAACTGATCATCAATTGCTGAATAAGCAGTTACAGAACCTTCTTTTACAGCATCAATTAATGTAAGAATTAAATTCTTACGATCTCTTGAAGAACTAGCACCACTACCATCAGCAAGCGGGAATCTTAATGGGGCATTAATCTTCTCATGCAAATCAATTGCACGCCAGATTCTCTTTGACCACATTACATCCGCCTCTCTTAATGGAGGATAAGGAACTACCTTCCTGTCCATCGCACTTTCTCTACGATAGATATGCTCTCTGTCTTCAATTCCTCCTGAAAGGATACTATTCTGAGCTGATGCTAACTGAATAGTTGCAGAAAACACTACTGCTAATAAGATGAACTTTTTCATTGTCATTAATTTTTATCGTTTTTACAATGTTGGATGGTTCAGGTTGGTTGAATTATTAATTTACTGTAAGGATAATTGACTCCAATGATTTTGTTTGACCAGCTACAGATCCTACGATGTTATCAATAAGAACTTTATCGCCAGGCTTACAAGCTTGCATTGCAGCTTTCATATTCGACGTAAATGCACTACTGTTAGCTGGCTCATCAACAAGATTTGCTCTTGAACCACCTTTATAAACAACAGTCATTTTGAATGACGTTACTTTAGCTGGAATGTTGAATAAGAAGTCACCCATATCAGCAGAAACACCACCCATTGAATTTAAGGTAGTTTTAGAAATCTTACCGCTCTTAGCACCATAAATACGTGCGATTGGAGCAGGAACACTCTTGATTCTGAAACGGAATGAACCCATTGACATTGATTTCTCACCCATCTTGGCAGAAACATTAATTGTAGCTTCACGACCAGCACTTACACGAGCGATATATCTTCCTTTTCCACCTGCAGCAGATAAACTTACTCCGCTTGCACTGTAAGAAACGTTTTCAGCAGGAACACCAGGTACAGAAATCGTAACAGGGTTATCGATACCAATATAGAATACATTTAATGAGTCAGCAGAAACCGAAGCACTTGGTGCCGAAACCATATAAGAAGATTCGAATGGATACTCTTTTAATTGTCCATCACTACCTCTCAAACGAATCTTACCAGACCACTTTTGCTCACCTGGAGAGCGAGGAGAAGTTGTGTACTTACCCATTCCATCCTCAACTTTCAAAGTTGATCCACCAACAACAATTTCCGGAGTTGAAGTTCTGTCATAAGCAGCAAGGAATACATCAGCAGTATACTCCTGGCCAATGATTACATAACTTGTAGGTGCCACAACTTTAGCCACAACATCAGAGAATTTTAAGTCGGTTGCATTAATAGACGCTAACAAATGGTTTACAACATCTGATTCAGCATTTTTTACGTCAAGTTGAAACTTAGTTAACTGACAAACAGAAGCAACTACAGGGTTATGATAGAAATTAGCCATCTCCCATGTACGCTTTCCTTCTTCAATTACAAATTTATCGGCCTTGTTTTTAGGATCGGGATCAGACGTTTTAAACATATCGTCTAATTTCACTTTCCAGTTTGCCTGATCTTTAGGGTCTAAGGCTGCAACTACATTCTTTTTAAATTCTTCAATTTTGTTCTTTAAATCAGTTGCCTTCTTGCCTCGTCCATCTTGTTTGTCGCCACACATAACACGAGTTGGCTCATCATAGTTATCTTTTGCTTTTACATCAATCAATTCAATTTTTTGACCAGCGGGAACTTTATCAGTTTCAATAATCAATTCTTCTTTCAATTTATCGATATATGTATTGATGTCTTTAGAAAGTTTACGAACTTTCTGTGCTCTTTCATAAAACGGACGAGTTTTGTCTGCCTCCGTTTCCATTTTTTTATCGAATGTACTATAGGACAAGTTGTTTTTCGATGTCATATTTTGCACCGAAAACTCCAAACTTGAGTTTATAGTAACGAATGCGTTGATAATTTCCTTTGATGTATTCAATGCTAACAGGGCTGTTAACACGAGGTACATCATACCAATCATCTTCTGCCTAGGGGATAAATTATTACCTGCCATCTTCTTAGTTCAAATTAAAGGTTAGAAATATTTGATAAGTATAATGACCTGGATTATTTATTACCCATTGCAGTTAACATATTACCATAAATTGTATTTAAAGATGATAAGTTTTTAGCTAACTTACCTACTTCTTCTTTATACTTTTTAGTGTCTTCAACAGTACTATTTAAATTAGCTAATAAAGCTTCATTTGAAGCATTCATACTTGACAATGTTGCTGAAGCTGATTTGTAAGAATTTGCTAATACAGTTACCTCTTTAGAAGCGTTTGCAACATTCTTTGCATACTCTTCAGTAGCTACAGCTGCATTTGTAACTGAAGCCATCTTTGAAGTATTTTCACTTAATGAACGTAAACCAGTTCCTAAACTTTCAATTAATTCAGGACCAATTTTAGCATCAGTTAACATTTTATCTAATTGTTGAGAAACCGGGTCCCCAGATTTAACTTTCTTGTGACGCTCCGCTCCAGGCTCATGCATTCCAGCTAATTCAGGATATACTAATGACCAATCCACCTCTTCATGTGGTGGTTCAAACGCCGAAAAGAAGAAGATTACAGCCTCAGTCAATAGACCTACCGTTAACATAATCCCCGCACCTTCCCAGTGCTGAATTTTAAATAAAGCTCCTAAAATAACTACGGCTGCACCCAAACCGTATAATTTTCCCATGAAAGACTTGAATGCTTTTCCTTGGGTAATTTGCGCTAATCCCATTTTTTTTAAGTTTTAAGGTTTTGTTTAAGATTGATTATTGGTTAATTATTTTGCGAAGTGGTTAAATTTCGCTTATTGAATGGTTGTATTAAAAATCTGCTTTATCGCGTCCTAAGAAATCCATCACACAACGAAATCCAATGTATGATTTACATGTGTCTTGATATTCAAAATTACGAGTGCTTGTTTGAATAAAATATCCGATGTCTTTCCAAGATCCTCCACGAGTAACTTTCTTCTTTAACTCTGGAGCATCATTATCAGCAGCATTGTATACGTAGTCTGGATTTAAGTCATGCATAAAGTTGTATGCTGAGTTATCATAAGCGTTGGTTGTCCATTCTGCAACATTACCAGCCATGCAATATAAGCCGAAATCGTTAGGGAAATACGATGTAACTTTAACAGTATAGAATCCACCGTCATCTGTATAATTACCTCTTAATGGCTTAAAGTTAGCCAAGAAACAACCGTTACTATTACGAGTATAAGGACCTCCCCAAGGATACGGGTTATTAGCTAATCCACCACGAGAGGCATACTCCCACTCACTTTCCGTAGGTAAACGGAAATCCTGTGCATAAGCTTCTCCACTTTCCTCTAAGTAACTATTTAACAATTGTGTCCTCCAAACACAAAATGCATTCGCCTGTTTCCAATTCACTCCAACTACAGGATAATCATCATATGCTGGATGCCAGAAATAAGCCTTCGCAATCGGATCATTAAATGAATAGGTATAGTCATGTATCCAGCATAAAGTATCTGGATAAATATTAATGATTTCTTTCTTTATAAATACAGAACGATCTGTTCTTCCATCCTTACGATCACTAAAAGAACCTGCCGCAGCATCAGCACCTTCATCTCTCAACGTTTTTTGAGCCGCCGCTTTTAAATCAATCCATTGGTATTCATAATTTAATTTACGTGCATCAATTTCTTTTCTTCTATAATAGCGCTCACTTTCAGGCAAATACAAGTCTGCCAATGTCTCTATATTCTCTTCTTCGTCCCACTTAATCTTTTCTTCCCAATTAATACGCTCTCCATATTCACCTTCTTCCAATAAATGTTCTCCACCCAATAATCGATGAGCCATTGAATCCCTAACCCAATAAACAAATTGACGATACTCATTATTTGTAATCTCGGTATTGTCCATATAAAAGGCATGAACAGCTACCGTTTTTGACTGTGTAACTTGCGAATAAGGTACATCCTGATCGCTTGCGCCCATATTAAATGAACCCTGAGGAATGAAAACCATTCCGTATGGATCGGCTTGATACCATTTCTCACGACCTTGAACTCCTACTAGCTGACCGCGGTTACCGCCTCCACAACTACTTAATAGTATAACTGCGGAAATTGCAATAATCAAATTTTTCATATGCGTTTTATTTCGCTTAAGGTTTGGTACTTTATTTCTTTAATGAGGTAACGATGAATTTTAATAATTTATTGTTACCTCTATAAATTTTGAAGTTGCCTTTACGACAACAACAAATTTATGTTACCGATTTTATGAAATTTCTTTATTATTATAAGAACCTTACATTTTTAATAGAAACTGGAACTTTTTTCTTAACCATGAAGCAATAACCTAACATGATTTCGTGTGTTCCGTCGCTATAGTTCTTTAATTCTGATGTTGTAAAATCGTAAGAATATCCAACTTTCAGTTTTTCAGTAATATTCATTCCTAACAAACCCACAATCGCATCTTCATTTCTGTATGATGCACCAACCCAAAAACGCTCATTGAATTGAGCATTTACATTAATATCAAATGTTGTATTTCCAGTCACATTTTTAACGAAAACCATTGGTTTTAAAACCACAGTAGGAGATACCTCAAAGTTATACCCTACCATTCCATAAATATGTCTTTTATATACCTTGGAAAAATTGTCTAAATCGACACTACTCTCTAATAAATGACTTGCTGATACACCTGCAAATAATTTATCATTATTATAATATGCACCAAAACCAACATCGAATGCTGTACCGCTCACCGCTGTCTTTGGGATTGAAGGATCCACCACTGTTGGATCTGGAGCTCTGAAGTCTCCGTCAATTTGATGTTGCATGAAATCTAAATCGATTCCTAAAGCTAACTTACCTTGACCAACATCAAATTTATAATTACCCGCCAACTTACCTTGTAATGTATTCTCGAACCCAATTTTATCTGTTAAAATTGATAACCCTAAACCTACTTTTCCGTTAGCCACAGGTCCATCGATGCCAATAACTCCTGTCTTGGGAGCGCCATCGTAACTTACCCATTGGTTACGGTAAAGTAAATGAGCACAAATAGACTCAGAGCTTCCAGCATAAGCAGGATTTACAAATAATCTATTGTACATGTTCTGACTGAATTGAGGATCTTGCTGCGCGAAGCCTACTGTAGAGAGGCAACTAACTGCTAATACAGCTAAAATTTTCTTCATAGAGAGTTGAATCTTGGTTTAATCGGTTGATTGAAGTGGGTAAAGTAAGTAAATAATATTTAGAATTCAAAATTTGTATTTTTATATTGAATTTTAAGAGGTGAAATTATAAACAATTCGTCAACTAAAAACTCCTTTTTCTTAAAAAAGAATGTATATGATTTCATTTGATTTAAGGTCAAGCGAAAAACTACTATAGTCTTGAAAAACAATGTAATAGAATCTATGAGAGTTTATGAAACGCACTCCACCAACGATCAGGCACCTCATTCGTGCATGCCTGCTGATAATCATTGTAGCTACAAGGCATCAAATGTTGGCTCATATAACGGTTTTTTGAAAGTTCCACTGGCATTTTCATCCACCAACGGTTGCTTTTTAAACTTTTGATAAAAACAATATCATTTTCAATTTCTGAAATTGGTACTCGATAAGTAAGGTAATTAGAACTTGAAATTGCTGGCGTTTCGCTCTTTCTATTGCCAACGCCTTCAATATAAAACCAAATCATCTGAGCGATTAAATGGGCTGTTTGGTTGTTTATATCAAGACCTAAATTGTATTCGTAAAATCCAATACCCGTCGACTTATCACTTAAACCAGAATACATCATAATCTGACATATCTCCTCTCCATAAAAACCATTAGGCGTAGCATTTTTATTACCTGGGGCATCTGAATTCCTGATTGAGGAAATATCAACAGATATAAAATCTGCATTTCGAACAATCGGCTCTGCCTCTTCGATATTCGTTCTCATCTGTCCAAGTCGATAGGTTTCAAAAAATAATTTATTCATTATCTCAACACTCGAACTTCCAACAAAATAGGTTTGATAACCCACATTACTAAAGTTAAACAGATAATTGGGCTGTTCCATGATGATATTACCCAAATAGGTTTCTGAGTTGCATTCTTCATCAGGCCTTCCCAAATCAAATCTTGAGTCTATGCAAACTAAATTGACGATTTGTTCAAGTTTCTTGTACCCCGAATAATGAGCATAAGTCAAATCCTGACTGCCCCCAATAATCACTGGAATTATTTTGTTACTCAGTAACTCGCTTACAACTGTAGCCACAGCAGCATAAGTATCATTCAGCGTATGGCCAAGAATTAAATTACCTAAGTCAATTATTGGCCGACTGTTTAAATGAATTTTTAATCGATATAACTTTTCACGAATCGCGTCAATTCCATCAGGTGCATTTTTATTTTCAATAGCACCACGATATTCAGGCACACCAATGATGGCAATACATGCACCTTCAAATGAGGGGAATGATTCACCACTATAATTAGCTGCAATGCTCGAGCCCAATGCATCTTTTGAAAAATTTGAACGACTGAAGTTTTCATTCAGTGGATGGAAATAACTATTGAGCATTGTTACGCCTGAATTTTATTTTTTAGTTGATTTCTTCGTTACTTTTTTGGCTGCCGTTTTCTTTGTCGTGGTTTTCTTCGCTGCCTTTGCAGGTGCTTTTTTTGCTGCAGGCTTTTTTGATGCCGCTGCTTTAAGCGCTACTTTTTCTGCAGCCTGCGATTTCTTTTTTGACTTGAATCGCGATTTAGCAGATACATTTTTTTCATCTGATGCAATCTCTAAACAATCGTCTAAAGTGAGTTTTTTTGCATCTGTCCCTTTGGGTATACGATAATTCAAATCTCCTACAACCAGGTAAGGCCCCCATCTTCCATTTAATAATTGAACGTCTGGGCGATCTTTGAAAACCTTTATGACTCGCTCTCTCTCCACCTTACGTTTAGCCTCAATTAATTCAATTGATTTATCTATATCAATCGTGTAAGGATCTTCCGTTTTCGGCATTGATATAAATAAATTATCATGCTTCACATACGGACCAAAACGACCTATACTAACGGAAACGGATTTACCCTCATATTCACCAACTGTACGAGGAAGCTTAAACAAGTCTAACGCTTCTTCTAATGTGATTGTTTCTAATCGCTGTCCGGTGCGCAAAGGAGCGTATTGCGGTTTATCATCCTCTCCTTCACCAGAGATTTGAACCAAAGGTCCGAATCTTCCGATCCTTGCACTGACTTGCTTTCCACTCTCTGGATGTTTACCTAGAATTCTTTCGCCATTGGCACGCTCGCTATTCTTTTCAGTTGACAAAACTAACTTATGAAATGGAACATAAAACTTCTTCAACATTTTAGACCAATCAAGATTACCTTGTGCTATTTCATCGAATTCTTTTTCGACGTTTGCAGTAAAGTTATAATCCATTATGCTTGGGAAATGCTGGGCTAAAAAGTCAGTCACTACAGTCCCAATATCAGTAGGAAACATTTTCGACTTTTCATTTCCATATGTCTCCGTTTTTAATTCTTGAAACACCTTCCCCTTAGCTAGAGTAAGCACATTGAAATTTCTTTCCTTACCCATTCTATCTTCCCGTACAACATATCCTCTTGTCTGAATAGTTGCAATTGTTGGAGCATAGGTAGAAGGTCTTCCTATTCCTAATTCCTCAAGTTTCTTAACCAGACTTGCTTCTGTAAATCTTGCCGGTGGGGTTGAATATTTTTCTGTTGCAGATATGGAATCAACTTCCAACGCTTGACCTATTTTTAAGGGAGGCAATAAACCACTTTCATTCTCCTCCGTTTCATCGTCTGTCGATTCAAAATAAACCCTCAAAAATCCATCAAAACGAACAACTTCTCCAGTGGCAGTAAAGTTATCTTTTGTCTTATCATTAGAAATAGTAACAACAGTTCTCTCAAGTTGTGCATCTGCCATTTGAGAAGCAATCGTTCGCTTATAGATTAACTCGTATAATCTCTTATCAGCTGAATCTCCATCAATGGTAGGTTGATCCAAATATGTAGGACGGATAGCCTCATGCGCCTCCTGAGCACTTGCAGATTTTGTTTTGTACTGACGTGGGTTTGAATATTCCTTGCCGAACATTTTAGTAATCACTGCCTTTGCACTATCAATAGCAAGTTGAGATAAATTAACCGAGTCAGTCCTCATGTAAGTTATCTTTCCACTCTCATACAATCGCTGAGCGACTACCATCGTTTGCTTTACAGAAAAACCTAATTTTCTGCTAGCCTCTTGCTGTAATGTTGAGGTAGTGAAAGGAGCTGTTGGCGATTTCTTGCCTGGCTTGACTTCTAAATCTTGTATTTTAAAATTAGCATCTGCAAGTTTTTCAAGAAACGCCTTCGCATCTTTTAATTCTTGAATTCTTTTTGGTAGTTCTGCTTTTAAAATTGTAGCGTTGCCATTCTTGTCTTTTACCTTAAATAAGGCAACAATACGAAAACTAGATGCAGAAGTAAACTTTTCAATCTCACGCTCACGTTCAACTATTAATCGAACCGAAACCGATTGAACTCTACCAGCAGATAAAGATGGTTTTACCTTTTTCCATAGAACTGGCGACAACTCAAAACCAACCAAACGATCTAAAATTCTTCTCGCCTGCTGCGCATCTACCAAGTTGATATCAATAAATCGCGGATTACTGATTGCGTCCTGGATTGCTTTTTTAGTGATCTCATGAAAAACGATTCGCTTAGTATTTGATTTCTTTAATCCTAATGTCTCATACAAATGCCAGCTGATTGCTTCTCCCTCGCGGTCTTCATCGGTTGCTAACCAAACTGTAGTAGCTTTTTTCGATAATTTTTTAATTTCATCAACAACTTTAACTTTCTCCGGACTAACCTCATAATTTGGTTCAAAATCGTTGGAAATATCAATTCCCTTATCATTTTTGACCAGATCTCGCACGTGCCCAAAACTCGATTTTACCACATACCCATTCCCTAAAAAACCCTCAATTGTTTTAGCTTTCGCCGGGGACTCCACTATAACTAAGTTCTCTGCCATGCGTCGTTTTTGTACTTAAATTGTTAGAATATCAATTACTTAACCTAAAATTATTTGCTTTTAACAGACTTTTTGCAAACTAATTTGGCGAGCAAAATAACAAAATTTAAATGTTATTTCGGTTTTTCTAAAAAAATTGGTGCTTTTTGAAATTTTAAAAAATACCTGTTATTAACTTATCCAAACTCCTTTAAAATTGTCAATTTGCCAAAATTCAATTAAATAATTTTGTGCTTCACTCAAATTATAAATAATCGACAAAATGAAATATACAATCTTATTTTTAGTTGCATTTTTTTTAAACACAACTGGATTTTCTCAATCATTTCAAGAAGGTAATTTATTAGTAAAAGGAGGAATAGGAATTAGTAGCCCCTATTATTATACAAATACTGAAAGTACAATGCCTCCGCTTAGCTTAAGCCTGGACTATGCGATAAAAGATAAAATTGGGATTGGAGGCGTTGTAGGCATTACCGCATCAAAATATTCAATAGTAGATAATAAAGGAGAATACCTAGCAAAACAAGGCTATCGATTGATTGGAGGAAGAGCAACTTATCACTTTTGGTCGAAAGAGCATTTCGATGTATATTTAGGAGCAATGATGGGTTATGTAATTCCTGTTTGGCGAGTAAAATATACTAGTCCCTATTACACCAAATATCCATTTAATAAGCCTAGTTACAACCGATTTGTTTTAGCAGGATTCGTTGGATTAAATTATAGCGTCAATAATAATTGGGGTGTTTTTGGAGAGGTTGGATACAACCTATCTTATATAACTGGAGGAGCTTATTGGAGAATACCTCAAATCAAATAGTTTTTTATTGCTGACATTTTGTCACCGCCCTAGAGTTTTGTACTTTTGCACTCAAATAATTTGAGATGTACAACGAAGGAAATAAAGAAATCGATGAATCGAGGCAGGGTGAAGCAACAATGCTTGAAACCAATGGAATATCCAACGGTAAGAAACTTTTTTTAGAAAGCTACGGATGTGCAATGAATTTTTCTGATAGTGAAATCATTGCTTCGATTTTAACAGGAATTGGATTTCAGACTACCAATAAAGTGGAAGAAGCTAATGTTGTGTTTTTAAATACTTGCGCTATTCGCGATAACGCAGAAAACAGAGTGCGCCAACGTCTTCAGGATTTGAAAAAATCAAAAAAGCAGAATCCAGGACTTATTGTAGGTGTATTAGGTTGTATGGCGGAACGTTTAAAAACAAAGTTGTTGGAAGAAGAAAAATTGGTGGACATCGTTGCCGGTCCAGATTCATATCGTGATTTACCCAATTTAATCGAGCAGGTTGAAAATGGACATAAAGCAGTTAATGTATTACTATCTAGAGAAGAAACCTACGCCGATATTAGTCCGGTTAGATTAGCAACCAATGGTGTGAATGCATTTGTTTCTATTATGCGTGGTTGCGATAACATGTGTGCCTTTTGCGTAGTTCCTTTTACACGTGGTAGAGAGAGAAGTCGCGACCCAAAAAGTATTGTAGAAGAATCGCAACAATTATTTGATCAGGGATATCGTGAAATCACTTTATTAGGACAAAATGTAGATTCCTATTTATGGTGGGGAGGTGGCCAAAAGAAAGAACTTCCGCAAGAGACAGTTCACAAGGCATTGAACCATTTGCTGTCTGAAGAAGAGCAAGCAAACTTTACAACCTTTGCAGATTTGCTTGAGATGGTAGCTAAAATCCATCCTGATTTAAGAGTACGTTTTTCTACAAGCAATCCAAGGGATATGACCGATGCAGTATTGCATGTTATTGCAAAGTATGAGAATTTATGTAAGTACATTCACTTACCTGTTCAAGCTGGAAGTACGAGTATGCTTGAAAGAATGAACAGAGGATATACTCGCGAACAATATATAGATCGTATTAATTCGATAAGAAGAATATTACCGGATTGCGCTATTTCGACGGATATTATTGCAGGATTTTGTGGCGAAACAGAAGAAGAACATCAGGCAACATTATCATTAATGGAATGGGCGAATTATGATTTCGCTTACATGTTTAAGTACTCTGAAAGGCCTGGAACTGCAGCAGCGAAAAAAATGAAAGACGATATCAGTGAAGAGGAAAAATCAAGACGCCTAAGTGAAATAGTTGCACTACAACAAAAGATGTCTGCTAAAAGAACTAAACTAGGACTACACAAAACACATCGTGTATTAATAGAAGGATTATCAAAAAAATCTGATCAGATGTTGAGTGGAAGAACAAGTCAGAATTTGGTCATTGTATTCCCAAAAGAAAATTATCAACCAGGAGAATATGTGAATGTATACGCTGATGATTGTACAAAGGCAACTTTAATTGGACATATTGTAAAATAAAAATCAGTGAAAATTCAAGATCTTAAATTACGCTTTGGAATTATCGGTAATTCGCCGCAGTTAGATCATTGCATTGATATTGCAAGACAAGTTGCTCCAACTGATTTATCGGTACTCATTACCGGAGAAAGTGGAACTGGAAAAGAAATTTTTCCTCAAATAATACATTTTTTAAGCGCTCGCAAACACGGGCCTTATATTGCTGTGAATTGTGGAGCAATTCCTGAAGGCACCATCGACTCTGAATTATTCGGACATGAAAAAGGTTCGTTTACAGGAGCGCATGAAGCACGTAAAGGATATTTTGAAGTAGTTAATGGTGGAACCATTTTTTTAGATGAAGTGGCAGAATTACCAATGCTTACGCAAGCACGTTTGTTACGTGTTTTAGAGAGTGGAGAGTTTATTCGCGTAGGATCTAGCAAAGTGCAAAAAACAAATGTACGTGTTGTTGCTGCTACCAATGTAAATATTCTTGAAGCGATTGAAAAAGGAAAATTCAGAGAGGATTTATATTATCGATTGAATACAGTTCCAATTTCAATTCCTGCTTTGCGCGATAGAAAAGAAGATATATTATTATTGTTTAGAAAATTTGCATCTGACTTTTCAGATAAATACAAGATGCCTACTCTAGCCCTCCTGCCAGAAGCTCAAAAACTATTAATGGACAATAGATGGCCTGGCAATGTGCGACAACTAAAAAATATTACAGAGCAATTGTCTATTCTGGAAAAGTCGAAGGAAATTTCTGCTGAAACATTGTTAAAATATCTTCCGAAAGAATCAATGGCAAGTGTGCCAATGGTATTAAGAGACGCTTACGGTGGTAGTGGTGATTATTCAGAGCGAGAATTATTATATAAAGTTTTATTCGACATGAAAAAAGACTTAACCGAATTAAAATCGGTTGTGGCAAATATGATGTCGGGCAATGCAGTTGAAATTTCGAACGACAAAATTTTTCATAGCAATCCAAGTGTAGAACATCTACCAGCAATAATCACTCCTGCTCCTATTGCAAGTTATCACTCTTCAAGTGGAAATGTTACGATTGAACCAGCCGACATGAATATTGATGCGCATACCGAGGTGAAGGATGAGCCACTTTCATTGGCAGATAAAGAAAAAGAAATGATTATAAAGGCTCTCGAAAAACATAGAGGGAGAAGAAAAAATGCTGCTCGAGAACTAGGAATATCTGAGCGAACGCTTTATAGAAAAATCAATGAATACGAAATCAAATAATATCATCAATACTTACATAGCTATTTTACTAAGTGTAATTTTCTTTGAAAGTTGTGGCGTGTATTCATTTACAGGTGCGTCTATCGCTCCTGATATTAAAACAATTTCTATTAAATATTTCCCGAATAGATCATCTCTTATTCAGCCCACTTTAAGTCAGGCATTCACAGAAAAACTAAAAGAAAAATTCATAGCTCAAACCAACTTAAGGCTAATCAACGAAAACGCTGATTTAAAAATCGAAGGCTACATTTCAGATTATAGAACACAGCCTGTGGCTATTCAAGGAACACAAACCGCAGCTTTAAATCGCCTTACTATTTCAATAAATGTTAAATTTACCAACACAAAAGACGATAAACAGAATTACGAAACTCTATTTAGCAGATACGCAGATTATGATGCCCAGAAGAGTTTAGCAGAGGTAGAGCAAGCATTAATAGAGGATATAAACAAGCAATTAGTTGATGATATTTTCAACAAATCAGTAAGCAACTGGTAACATGACAAGAGACCAATTCACCGATTTTTTACGCGACCCAGCTTCGATTGCGAATTTCGCAGGCGATGAGCTGCAGCAATTGGTGGCTGATTTCCCTTATTGTCAACCTCTGCGTGTACTGCAGCTAAAACAATTAAAGCTTAATAACTCCATTCAATATTCATCTCGATTAAAAGAGACAGCTGCCTATTCACCCGACAGAGTAAAATTGTATCAGGTGATGAATAGTAAAAATAAATTGACTTCGCCTGTCGGGATTTCTGCATTTCCTGATTTAGTTGAAAACACAATTGACCAAGAACCGCTGATTGAAGAGGTTAAACCAGAGTTAACTTCATTGATAGAGGAAACACCGATGGCTGCAATTCCTGAAACACCATCAGCTATTATTGAACTAGAGACCTCGACAACAACATCAGAAGAAGAAAAGAAAAAAGAAGAACCTTCAGAAGTCAGTGCGCAAGAAATAATTGTTAATCGATTAAAAGAACTTGATCTCTGGGAGGAGAAAAAAGAGGAGGATCAAGATCAGCAGGAATCAGAAATTTCAAAAAGCATTTCCGCTCCTGAAGAACCTATTGAAGAGTTTGTACCCGCTGAAGAACCATCAAATGATTTAAAGGTTTTTGAGGAGGAAATTAAAGTTGATGAAGATTCTATTGCTACTATTCAACCTGAAAACAAAATCCCTTCTGAAAGCAACGATCAAGATGATCACAATGTACTTGTAACTGGCTACTTAGAAAGCATATCTCAGTCGAATGAGATGATAAGTCCTCCTATTAGTGAAACCGCGCCTAAATCAAACAAAAAAGAAGAAACGCCAGTACTCAGCTTCACAGAGTGGTTAAAGCGTAAAGATTTTCCACATGAGGAGAGAAAAGTAGCTCCTACAACTAAAAATAATATCAAGGCTCCTGCTGAAGAAGAAGTTACTCCTGTTGTGGCCAAATTGCTTTACATTAAAGAAGAAATAAGGGAAAGTTTAGAGCAGCCATCAACTCCAAAAGTTGAAGAATCTAAAATCGAAAATACAGAAACTCCGGTTGCATCAATAGCTACTGAAGCGACTCCAATACAACCAGGGCGAACGCTCAGAACAAATGAGGAATTAGGATTAAAAGAAGTCATCCGACCAATAAAAAAAGGAAGGGCAGCGGAGCGAAAAAACAAGAATAAAGCGGAAGACAAATTAGATACTCAGAAAGCAAGTACTAATCCGGATCACCATTCTAAGATAATTGATCGTTTCATTCAGGAGGAACCTCGTATAATGCCCATAAAAGCGACTATTTACAATCCAGTTAATATGGCCAGAAAGAGTACAATTCAGCCAGATGATGTGGTAACAGAGACATTAGCGATGATTTATGCACAACAAGGCAATTTTGAGAAGGCAATTGCATTTTACGAGAAGCTTTCCTTGAAATTTCCCGAAAAAAGTGTTTACTTTGCAACCCTCATTCAAGAATTAAAAAACAAACAAAATCAATAAATCATGTTTACATTAATTTTAGTTTTAATCGTTATCGTTAGTATCCTTTTAGGTGCTGTTGTATTAGTACAAAATTCAAAAGGTGGTGGCTTAGCATCTGGCTTAGGAGCTTCTAATCAAATTATGGGAGTTCGTAAGACTACTGATGCTTTAGAAAAACTAACATGGGGCTTCGCAATAACATTAATCGTCTTAGCATTAATTGGCAACTTAGCTTTACCTCATTCAAACGGAACGACAGGTGTTAAATCTGATTTAGATAAAAAGTTAGAGAGCATCCCCACTCCTACTGCACCGAAGGCACCTGCTGCACCTGCTGGTGGAGCTGCTCCTCAACCAAAGTAATTCTGACAGAGTATTCGTCGCGCTGTGACAAAATTTCCAAAATTTGTCACCTAAAAAATGCTGTTAAGATTTCGAATTGGAAAAATTGACAGCATTTTTTTATTGGCACAATTGTCGACAACGGCGCGCGCCGCCGAAAAACGGCATCAATAAATTAATTAACCCTTTATAAATACTAACTATTATGAGCAAAGTAAACATTAAACCGTTAGCTGACCGCGTGATTGTGGAAGTGTCACCGGCAGAAGAAAAAACTGCAAGCGGATTAATCATTCCTGATACCGCTAAAGAAAAACCACAGAAAGGAACCGTTGTAGCTGTGGGAACAGGAAAAAAAGATGAGCCAATGACCGTTAAAGTTGGTGATACCGTATTATACGGTAAGTATGCAGGAACAGAAGTTTCTGTTGATGGTCAAGAATATTTAATTATGCGCGAAAGCGACATTTTTGCAATTGTATAATTCAAATCGATAAATCAGAAAAAAAATAAAATCATATGGCAAAAGAAATAAGTTTTAATGTTGATGCGCGCGATGCATTAAAGCGCGGTGTAGATGCTTTAGCAAATGCTGTTAAAGTTACTTTAGGTCCTAAAGGACGTAATGTTATTATTGATAAAAAATACGGAGCCCCTTCGATTACGAAAGATGGAGTATCAGTAGCGAAAGAAATTGAATTGAAAAATTCAGTTGAAAATATGGGTGCTCAAATGGTGAAAGAAGTGGCTTCTAAAACAGCGGATGTGGCTGGTGATGGAACTACTACTGCAACTGTATTAGCCCAAGCGATTATCACTGCAGGATTAAAAAATGTTGCAGCTGGTGCAAATCCAATGGATTTAAAAAGAGGTATCGACAAAGCGGTTGCGCAAGTAATCGGTGCTTTGAAAAAAATGAGTAAAAGCGTTGGCGACGACAACCAGAAAATAGAACAAGTTGCGACTATCTCTGCAAACAACGATGCTGAAATCGGAAAGTTAATTGCAGAAGCGATGGGCAAGGTAAAGAAAGAAGGTGTTATCACAGTTGAAGAAGCAAAAGGAACAGAAACAACTGTTACAGTTGTAGAAGGTATGCAATTCGACAGAGGATATATCAGTCCTTACTTTGTTACCAATGCAGATAAGATGGAAGCTGTTTTAGAAAACCCTTACATCTTATTGTACGATAAAAAAATCAGCAACATGAAAGAATTACTTCCCATTTTAGAGAAAGTAGTTCAGACAGGTCGCCCATTATTAATTATTGCTGAAGATGTAGATGGTGAAGCATTAGCAACTTTAGTAGTAAATAAATTACGTGGATCATTAAAAATCGCTGCTGTTAAATCACCAGGATTCGGAGATCGTCGTAAAGCAATGATGGAAGATATCGCTATCTTAACTGATGGTACTGTTATTAGCGAAGAGCAAGGATACAAATTAGATGCTGCTGACTTAACTTACTTAGGTAAAGCTGAGAAAGTAACAATCGACAAAGACAATACAACTGTTGTTAATGGCGCTGGAAAGAAAGAAAACATCACTGCTCGTGTAAATCAGATTAAAGCTCAGATTGAAACTACAACATCTGATTACGATAAAGAAAAATTACAAGAGCGTTTAGCGAAATTAGCTGGTGGTGTTGCTGTATTATATGTTGGTGCTGCTACTGAAGTTGAAATGAAAGAAAAGAAAGACCGTGTTGACGATGCATTACATGCTACACGTGCTGCTGTTGAAGAAGGAATTGTACCAGGAGGTGGTGTTGCTTACATCCGTTGTATCGCTTCATTAGAAAAAATGAAAGGTGATAACGATGATGAAACAACAGGTATTGCAATCGTTAAACGTGCTTTAGAAGAACCATTACGTCAGATTGTTGCTAACGCAGGAATTGAAGGTTCTATCGTTGTACAGAAAGTGAAAGAAGGAAAGGATGATTTCGGTTATAACGCACGTACGGATGTTTATGAAAACATGTTAGGTGCTGGTGTAATCGACCCTACTAAAGTATCTCGCGTAGCTTTAGAGAACGCAGCATCAATTGCATCGATGTTATTAACTACAGAATGTGTTTTAGCTGATATTAAAGAAGACAAACCTGCTATGCCTGCAATGCCAGGCGGCGGAATGGAAGGGATGTATTAATATCTGAATAAATTAAATAAAAAGGTCACTTATACAAAGTGACCTTTTTTTATTTTTACCCTACCCTATTAAAAATACAATGACAACTACAGCGCAACTATATTCTATCTTTCTTAATCATCCGCACGTCATAACAGATACCAGAAAGCTGATTAAAGGCGGTATTTTCTTCGCCTTAAAAGGGGGCAATTTTAATGGAAATCATTTTGCCACTCAAGCTTTAAATGAAGGGGCGTCATACGCAGTGATTGATGAGATTATACAAAGCAACGACGAACGATTATTGCTAGTTGATGATGTTTTAAAAGCATTACAAGATCTTGCTACTTATCATCGAATACAAACTAAAATACCAGTCTTAGCAATCACAGGAAGTAATGGAAAAACAACAACTAAGGAATTAATCGCAGCTGTTCTAGCAAAAAAATACAATGTAAATTTTACTCAAGGAAATTTAAACAATCATATTGGTGTACCCCTAACCCTACTAAGTATAACTAATGAAAACAATTTTGCAGTAGTTGAAATGGGTGCTAATCATCAAAAAGAAATTGAATTACTTGCATCTATTGCTCAACCTGACTTTGGTTTAATAACAAATATTGGAAAAGCACATTTAGAAGGATTTGGTGGTATTGAAGGAGTGAAAAAAGGTAAAGGAGAACTGTATCAAAACCTAAAAGCAAATCAGAAATTGATTTTTATTCAAAAGAATAGTGAAGCCTTGTACGACTTATTGGGGGACTATAATCATTTTATTTCTTACGGAAGTAGTAATGAATTTAATGTATGTGGACATGCAGTAAGTGGGAATGAATTTCTGAAAGTTAAAATTGAAAAACCATTTGATATTACAATCCAAACCAATCTTACTGGTAATTATAATTTAGACAATGTATTGGTTGCTGTTGCAGTTGGAAATCACTTCGGCGTAAAAGAATCTGACATTAAAGATGCTATCGAAAATTATCAGCCAAGTAATCAACGTTCCCAAATTATCAAAAAAGAAAACAGTACAATTGTTTTAGACGCCTACAACGCAAATCCTAGTAGCATGCAAGTTGCACTCGACAATTTTAATAAGTCGTTTGAAGGATATAAAATAATTGCACTTGGAGAAATGCTAGAGTTAGGAACCGAAAGCGAAACAGAACATGAACGAATTGGAAAACTAATTCAAGAAGTAAATCCTCAATCAATAATTTTAGTTGGAAAAAATTTTAAAAGTGTAGCTGCAGCATTAAATGCTAACTTTTTTGAAACGTCAGATGAAGCAAGTACATGGTTGAAAAATCATCTTCCAACGAACTTCACTATTTTAATAAAAGGATCGAGAGGAAGTAGAATGGAGAAATTACTCGAAGCAATTAACTAATTACTTTTTGAATATTTTTTTCAGGCTCCACTTTTTTGGTTCAGGGTCACTGTAGTAATCTTCATTACCACTGATATATCCGTAATTGTGCCCATAGCCGTAGCCGTAAGTGCGACTAAAGTCAGAATCATTTAAGATGATACTTAAATTTTTGAATTTACCTTCTTCGTATAGTTCATTAAGAGATTTTAAGAATTCAATTCTTGAATAACCTTGACGAACGATGTAAAGATTGATATCAGAATAAGGCATAATTAATAAAGCATCTGATACAACACCTAAAGGAGGCGTATCAATCACAACATAATCATACATCCCTTTGGCTTTATCAACCATATCCTGTAAATTCTTTTTAGATAATAACTCTGCAGGGTTTGGAGGTATTGGACCAGCAGTGATAAAATCAAGTCCATTCACTTTAGTTTGCTTTATAACCTCTTCTAATGAAGCCGTACCAGATAAATAATTACTTGCACCTATCGAATTTTTGATGTCTAAATCATCAAATAATTTAGGTTTGCGTAAATCGAGGCCTATCATTAGTACCCTCTTTCCTTGCATTGCAATAATTGTTGCAAGGTTTAATGTAACAAACGACTTACCTTCCCCACCTACTGATGAAGTAATTGTTATTACCTTGCTTCCATCACCCAACCCATAATACTGCATATTCGTACGAATTGTTCTGAATGCTTCAGCAATTGGCGACTTTGGTCTGTTATTAACTACTAAGTTCGATTTATCATCAGAGTGCCCTACCACACCTAAAACAGGGACAGAAGTGAGTTTAACTACATCATCACGATTTTGAATAGTAGATTTAAACAGTGATTTTCCTAAAATATAAGCTCCGGGTATTAATAAAGTAAAAATCAATAGTAATGCAATAAGTAATATTTTATTAGGAGATACGGGCTTTTCACCCAAACTTGCTTTATCCAAAATTCTATTATCAGAAACAGCTGTTGCTTTTGCAATGCTTGTCTCTGCTTTCTTTTGCAACAAGAATGTATAGATATTTTGATTAACTTCTACATTTCGTTGAATACCGATATAATCACGCTCCAACTCAGGAGCTTGTTTAATTTGTGATTCAACGCCCGCAATCTGTTGGTCAATTGATGACTTGGTAATCAATAAACGATCTTGAATAGATTTAATGTTTTCGAGTATGGAATTCTTAGTTTCAAGAATTTGTTGATCAATAATTTTAAGTGCTGGTGCATTATTTTTTACTCCATAAGCAGAGCTTTTCCTTTTCGCTTGTAAAGTTTGATAATTTGTAAGCAACTCTACTAAAAGTGGATCAGGTATACCCATACTTGACGGAGCCATGGTAGATAAATCCTGATTGGTTGAAACATAAGTATACAAATTTCGCAAAGAAGAAATATCAATATTGCTTTTCACACGTTGAATATCCAAGTCACTAAGTTTAGTAACCATAGCTTTCGACTCTTCACTTAAATCAACAGTCTTATTTTTTTCTTTAAAAGTTTGAAGTTCTTGCTCAGAAATATTTAAAGAATCACCTGTATTGTTTAGCTGATCTTCAACAAACTTTAAAGTTAAAGCCGCAACAGTTGCCTTGTTTTCAACATCTAAATCGATATATACTTTACCAATCGTATTCAATACATCAATCGCTCTTACAGGTATTACATCTTTGTATGTTAAAATAATAATATTTGCATCCTTCTCCATTGGCTCCGCTGTAAGGTTACCAATGATATCATTAGTTAACTTATTTAAATTTCTAACACGAAAAGAATATGTTGACCCTTCAGAAGGAAGTGCAATTGTATCGGAAGCATTAACCACTAAATCAAAATAAGTTAAGGTGTCTTTTTTTAATTTCAAATTTTCACCCAATGCAATTATTTTAGAAAATTCAAATGACGGAATATCATCACCATTATACTCAGCGTCTATTTTCAAGTGATTTTTATCTACTACAGTAACTGAAAAAGATTGGTCTTGAATAAACTGGTTTATTTTATTGACTTCAATTGTAAATGGAGGGTAGGGGTAAATTGGACGATTCGGATACACAGAAGTATTGTAGTACTCAACTCTGAGCCCTAACTTTTCAATTGTATTATGAATAACTGTACGAGAAGTTATTTTACCAATCTCTGTTGATACACTCGTATTAGTTCCAAATAAATCACTTGTTAGAAAATCTTCGAAACTATCTGATGATTTACTGTCGTCTATTAACACAGAAGAGGTGCTCTGATAAATTGGCAGATTAACATACACATAAACAAAAGTCAGAGCAGTCAGAATCACTCCTGTTACTAAGAAATAATGCCACTTAGATAAAATCTCGTTGAACAAATGACTGAGATCTAACTCATCATTATTCCTTTTATTAACTGAACCTTTATTCATTTATTTTGATCTAAAATATAAAGTACCTAAAAATGCCAACGAAGTTGCAACCGAAGTAAATATTCCCGCAGCTACACTAATTTGCGAGAACGCTTTTTTACGACTTGGTGCAACATAAACAACATCATCTGGATAAAGATATTTTGCTGCACCTACAAGCGAACTTTGATTGGTTAGATCAATTGGAATTTCAATCGAGCCCTTAGCTGTTTGGCGAATAATTTTAATATTCGTTCGGTCGGCATAGTTTGCTACATCACCCGCTAAAGCGAGTCCTTCAATTAAAGTAATTCTTTCATTCGGAACATAATATAAGCCTGGCTTTTGAACCTCACCTACTACTGAAATTTTAAAACTTAATTTCTTAACCACTATAATTGGTTCATCTAAATAAGATCTAAATTTTTGAGTGATTAAGTCGCGAGCTTCAGGTACAGATAAACCCTGCAACATTACTTCGCCGATATAGGGTAAAATAACTTTCCCTGTCTTATCAATCGTAAAACCTTTTTCATAAGCAGAACGATTATCAACTATAGTTGCTCTGTCCTTACTAATACCAATTCCAGGAAATGCATCTGGATTTACTGTATACAAATCAACTGTAATGATATCGCCTATTGCCAATTTCATTTCAAAGGCAGTTGTATCATTGGTATTACCTGAATTATTCTGAAAATAAACAATCTTCTTTTGTGGAGTACAAGAAAACATACATCCAAAAAGGATTACCAAAACTACACTTTTAAAGATGTTTTTAATTTTCATAAGTTAATTTATTGTAGAACACTTCTTGCTATGACAATTCTTTGAACCTCTGAAGTGCCTTCGTAAATCTGAGTAATTTTTGCGTCACGCATTAAACGCTCAACATGGAATTCTTTTACAAATCCGTAACCACCGTGAATCTGAACCGCTTCAACGGTCGTTTTCATAGCAACTTCTGATGCAAATAATTTTGCCATTGAGCTCGATTGATTATAATCAACTTTGTTATCTTTTTGCCAAGCCGCTTTTAAGCACAATAAACGAGCTGCTTCGATTTCAGTGGCCATATCTGCCAACTTAAATTGTATAGCCTGGTGATTGGAAATTTCAGTACCGAAAGCTTTGCGCTCTTTTGAATATTTAAGTGCTAACTCGTAGGCTCCACTTGCAATTCCTAAAGCTTGTGCTGCAATTCCAATACGACCACCAGTTAATGTTTTCATTGCAAACTTAAAACCAAATCCGTCCTCACCAATTCTGTTTTCCTTAGGAACTTTCACATCTTGAAACATCAATGAATGCGTATCAGAACCACGAATTCCTAATTTATTTTCTTTTGGTCCAACTGTAAATCCGGGCATTCCCTTTTCTACAATCAAACAATTAATTCCTTTATGACCTTTAGCAACATCCGTTTGTGCCATAACTAAAAAAACACTTGCTGAGTTTCCATTGGTAATCCAATTCTTAGTCCCGTTCAACAAATAATGGTCGCCCATATCGATTGCTGTTGTGCGCTGCGAAGTTGCATCTGATCCTGCTTCTGGCTCTGACAAACAAAATCCGCCAATCATTTCACCTTTTGCTAATGGAACTAAATATTTTTGCTTTTGATCTTCGTTACCGAAAGTTTCTAATCCCCAGCAAACTAAAGAATTGTTCACTGACATTACCACAGATGCAGAAGCATCTACCTTAGAAATTTCTTCCATTGCCAAAACATAAGAAATGGTATCTAAACCACTTCCACCATATTGAGGTGATACCATCATTCCCATGAACCCAAGTTCACCTAATCGTTTGATTTGTTCTGCAGGGAATTTTTGATGTTCATCACGCTCAATTACACCTGGTAATAGTTCTTGCTGTGCGAAGTCACGCGCAGCTTGTTGAATCATTAAATGTTCTTCACTTAATTGAAATAGCATAGCTCTTACTTTTGTTGGCGCAAAAATAAGTTATTTAAGGGTAATTTTCGATTATTTCGTTGCATATTTGGAAATATTTTACTCTATGCAAAGTATGAAAAATGATATTATAATAGGACTTATGTCAGGAACCTCAATGGATGGATTAGACCTTTGTGCCTGCGAGTTTAAGAACAACAAAAATTCTATTGAATTTCGGATCATACATGCTGATACGATTCCCTACTCTGAAGAATGGAGAAAAAAGCTTTGGAATGCACCTGAATTGTCCGGAGAAAAACTTATTAAATTGAATCATGATTTGGGAACATATTACGGTAAAACCACATTAGCTTTTATCGAGCGAAATCATTTACGCCCAACTTTAATTTCTTCTCACGGCCATACCATATTTCATCAACCACAAAACGGATTTACTTTGCAAATAGGGTCAGGTGCAAACATTGCTGCTTTAACAGGCATAGATACTATATGCGACTTCAGAAGTAAAGATGTTGCACTTGGAGGACAAGGAGCACCTTTAGTTCCGATAGGCGATCAATTTTTATTCAGTAACTATGAGGCCTGTTTAAACCTTGGAGGCATTGCTAATATTTCATTTTTTCAAGAAGGAAAACAAATTGCATTTGATATTTGCCCGGTAAATATGGCCTTGAATTATTACGCTGAAAAATTAAATTTAAACTATGATAACAAAGGGCAAATTGCTTCGACAGGAAAAATAATTCAAAGCCTATTAGATGACTTAAATCGACTATCCTTTTATTCTGAAAAAGGTCCGAAATCTTTGGGGAAAGAATGGTTTGATAAATATTTCTTACCAGTAATAAATGAGTCTGAAAAACAAAATAATTCGACTATTGCTGACATATTGCGTACAATAGTTGAACACATTTCAATTCAACATAGTCAAATATTTTCTGAAAACAATATAAAAGGCCCCGTCCTAATTTCAGGTGGCGGAGCCTTAAATGATTTTTTAATCAGTAGAATTATTTCTAATTCTTCAACTGATATTTATATCCCCGATTCAAATGTCATCAACTACAAAGAAGCATTAATATTTGCTTTCTTGGGATGGCTTTATTGTGAGAACAAAACAAACACATTGTCGAGTGCAACCGGAGCGAAAAAAGATAGTATTGGAGGCGCTTTATACAAAGGCCTTTAATTACTCATCATCATCGTCGTCATCAAAGAAATCATCGAATGATTCTAGATTACTAACAGCCATGTCATCTGGATCCATGTCATCATCATCATCATCAAAATCATCGAACTTTTTATTCTTTAGTTCTTTCGATTTCAAAGGCTCCATCTTACGGCCTTTTGCAGCAGAGTCGCTTGTTTTCTTAGCTTTGGACTCAGTAGTTTTTCCAGTTTTCTTGGAAGTTTTCATTTGCGAGAGTTGAGCAAAATTAAAGGTTAAGAAATATGATTTATTTAGTTCAGTTTATCTTTAATGTTTACTTGCGATGCAAGCACAGCACAAAAGTAAAAAAGATTTATTCTACTTTAACAAAACTTTAGTACAATTTTAATGTTATTTTTTTTCATAGCAAAAAAACAAAAATAAAAATAATTCAAAAAAATAATGCTACAACCCAACACCCTAAAATTTCTGAAATCGCTCGACAAAAACAACACTCGCGAGTGGTTCGAAAAAAACAAGAATTTATATGAATCTGCGAAAGCTGACTTTAACAGTTGGGTAGAGAAAATCATTTTAGAAGCTCAAAAAACAAATGATGATTACCAGCATTTAGCAGTGAAAGATTGCGTGTTTAGGATTTATCGTGATGTACGTTTCAGCAAAAACAAACTGCCCTATAAAAACAACATGGGTGCACAGCTGAAAAAAGGTGGAAAAAAATCGCCCTACTGTGGCTTTTATATTCATATTGAACCAAGCACAAATGGATCATTTATAGCGGGCGGATTTTGGATGCCGGAAGGCGATGTGCTAAAAAAACTTCGACAGGAAGTAGAATACAATACCGATGACTTTAAAAAAATCATCAACGATAAAAAATTTAAAGCATTATTTGGAGAGCTCGAAGAACATAAATTGAAAAAAGCACCCAAAGGTATTGACCCATCCTACCCTGATGTAGAATTGTTAAAATATACAAGCTACGTTGTAAGTGCCCCAATAGACAATAGTGAATTGACCTCTGAAAAATTAAACAAACAAATTATAAAAGGATTAAAAACAATACAGCCCTTCTTAGATTTTTTAAATACTGCAATGGAATAAAAAAAGGAGGGCAAACCCCTCCTTTTTATTTTATTACGAATAACAGATTATTTAATTCCGAATGCCTTCTTAACAGCAGGAACAGCGTTCAAATTTTCCCAAGGGAACAATGTAACTTTAATCTTCTTTTCGTTTTTCTTTCCTTTGTTAAACACCTTTGTTACTTCTTTGCACTCACGTCCCATATGTCCGTAAGCAGCTGTCTCACGATAGATTGGTGTACGTAATTTAAAACGTTGCTCAATAAAATAAGGACGCATGTTGAAGTCCTTCATGCTTCCAATTTTAGCAGCAATCTGTCCGTCAGTCATGTTCACCTTTGAAGTACCATATGTATTAACAAATAATCCAACAGGATCAGCAACTCCAATTGCATATGCAACCTGAACTAATGCTTCATCACAAACGCCTGCAGCAACTAAATGCTTAGCTACGTGACGAGCGGCATATGCAGCTGAACGGTCTACCTTCGAAGGATCTTTACCAGAGAATGCACCACCACCGTGAGCACCTTTTCCACCGTAAGTATCAACGATGATTTTTCTTCCCGTTAAACCTGTATCACCATGTGGACCACCGATAACGAATTTACCTGTAGGATTAACATGATAATTAATTTTATTATTGAATAACGCCTGAACACGCTTTGGTAATTTTTTCATTACGCGTGGTACTAAAATATTAATAACGTCTTTCTTAATCTGAGCCAACATTTCTGCTTCTTTACCAAAGTCATCATGTTGCGTTGAAATTACAATTGTATCAATACGTACTGGTTTGTGATCATCTGAATACTCAATCGTAACCTGGCTCTTAGCATCAGGACGAAGGTATTTCATCACTTTACCTTCTTTGCGAATTGCTGATAGTTCGCGAAGCAAGGTGTGAGATAATTCTAAAGGAAGAGGCATGAAATTATCCGTCTCTCGGTTAGCATAACCAAACATCATTCCCTGATCACCCGCACCTTGATCTTCTTTCTTTTTTCTAACTACACCTTGATTAATATCTGGCGACTGCTCATGAATGGCAGATAAAATTCCACAAGAATTAGCTTCGAACATATACTCGCTTTTCGTATATCCGATATCACGAATAACTTCTCTTGCGATATCTTGCACATCTAGGTAAGCGTTTGATTTAACCTCTCCAGCCAATACGACCTGTCCTGTTGTAACAAGTGTTTCACAAGCCACCTTCGATGAAGGATCATATGCTAAGAAATAATCGATTAATGCGTCTGAAATTTGATCGGCTACTTTATCTGGATGCCCTTCAGATACCGACTCGGAAGTAAATAAGTATGACATATTATTTTATAGTGTTTTTATTATTTGAAGCGACAAAGATAAAAAAAGCCATCAAGCAGAAAAATTGAGGATTATTTTTTAGAAGTTAACTGTCTGAATACAGATTCGAGACTATTTTCTTCCTTTTGCATGGTAATTACAGCAAGATTATTCTGAACTGCGAAATTGAAAATCAACGGACGTAAATCTTGTCCTTTAGGCCCTATCACTTTATAGGTTTTATCATTAACAGAAAGCACTTTTTTAATTCCTGTAATAGTACTGAGTTTTTCAGAAGAAACAGCCTTGTCGAATTCAACTAAAATAATTGTCTCGGAATCGGATTTCTGTTGTAAGAAAGAGGTTTTATCATCGGCAACTATTTTTCCTTTATTGATAATAACAACCCGATCACAGATTGCTTCTACTTCTTGCATAATATGCGTTGAAAGAATAACTGTTTTCTCTTTTCCGATATTTTTAATCAACTTGCGAATATCGACTAATTGATTAGGGTCTAATCCTGTTGTTGGCTCATCTAAAATCAATACACTCGGGTTATGAATCATCGCTTGGGCTAAACCCACTCTCTGACGATATCCCTTTGACAATGCTCCAATCTTTTTATGCTGCTCAGCTCCTAATCCCGTCACTTCTATCATGTCTTTCACACGCGAAGCCACTGTTGCTGAAGGCAACTGAATCCCTGCGATGAAAGAAAGAAACTCCTTAACATACATATCGTGATACAAAGGATTATGCTCCGGAAGATAACCTACTCGCTCACGCACTTTAATTGGATCAGCCGTGACATCAAAACCATCAACAGAAACAGTTCCTGAATTTTGAGGCAAAAAGCATGTAATAATTTTCATCATCGTTGATTTTCCTGCTCCATTAGGCCCTAAAAAGCCAACCACCTGACCAGGCTCAACCGTGAATGAAACATCATCCAACGCACGCTGTGTGCCATATAATTTTGTAATGTTTTTTACCTCAACTGACATATTGCACAAATGTAGAATTATTGATTGAAATATTAAATTCCAAACTCAAAGATTTTAAAAACTACTGATTGAACAAACAATAAGCTCTAAGAATAATTAGAATTTTAAACTACTATCTTTGTTTTGATGTTTGAAGGTAGAGTATTAAAATCGACAGGAAGCTGGTTTGAGGTAGAATTACCCAACCAGAAAATAATTTCTTGTAGAATTAGAGGGCAGCTACGACTTAAAGGGATTAGCAGTACAAATCCCGTTGCCGTAGGCGATATTGTACACGTACAAGAACAAACGGATGGCACTGGTGTAATAACAGACATTAACGACCGTACAAATTACATCATCCGAAAATCAATAAATCTATCTAAGCAAACCCATATTCTGGCGGCTAATATTGATTACGCTTGGATTGTTGTTACTCCAGTTTTTCCAAAGACCTCCACTGGTTTTATTGATCGTTTTATTGCAGCTGCAGAATCCTATCATATTCCCGTTGGAATCATTTTTAATAAATCGGATTTGTTTGTTAATCATCTAAGCGAGATTCAACATGAATACCTCGATATATATGAGTCGCTTGGATACAAATGCATTAAAGTTTCTTCTCAAACAAAAGAAGGAATTGATGAGCTTAAATTGTTATTAGATGGCAAAGTAAATTTGTTAACGGGTCACTCTGGTGTTGGAAAATCGAGTTTGATTAATTCAATTATTCCTGATTTAAATTTAAAGGTTGGTGAAATTTCAAAACAACATTTAAAAGGGAAACATACAACCACTTTTGCTGAAATGCATAAGGTTGACAACTCAACTTATATCATCGATACTCCAGGCATTCGTGAATTTGTGAATATTGATTTTGTTCCAAGTGAAATTTCACATTATTTCATTGAAATGCGGGAGCTATTAAACGATTGTAAGTTTAATAATTGCTTACATGAAAACGAACAACAATGTGCTGTGAAGGCTGCTTATGAAGCAGGCAAAATTCATCCGGATCGTTACTACAATTATTTAAGCATCCTTCACAACGAAGACAATTTCAAATAGTATATGCGAACCGTTATACAACGAGTTTCTGAAGCTAGTGTTTTAATCAATCAGCAAGAACGCAGAAGTATTGGCCGTGGATTAATGATATTAGTTGGGATTACACATGAGGACACTTTAGAAGACATTTCATGGCTTGTACAAAAGATTGGAAAGCTAAGGATATTTGCAGATGAAAATGGTGTTATGAATTTAAATGTGAATGAAATTAACGGTGAAGTTTTACTGATAAGTCAATTTACTTTACACGCATCCACTAAAAAAGGAAATCGCCCTTCATACATTGGTGCTGCTCGTCCTGAGATGGCCATTCCAATTTACGACGAAATTATCAAACAGCTTCAATTAGAAATTCAAAAGCCAATTTTAACAGGAGAATTTGGAGCAGATATGCAAGTTCAACTTATCAATGATGGACCAGTAACAATCATCATCGATTCGAAAAATAAAGAGTGATTTTTAATTCAGTTGTTTATACTTATTAATCAACTGATAAAACCCAAGAGCTAAAAAGGTACTCACAACAATCAATACCCAAAACATTGTAGTAAATCCGTAGCGAGCGGCAATTCCTAATCCAAGCAATGGAGCTGCAATATTCGCCAATCCATAGGCAATAGAATAGAGTGCAGCATATTGTCCTTGACGAGACTTATCAGGACGTGACAACGCAATATTCATCATAAATGGCATCGCATATATTTCCGACATTGTGATAATAAAAGTATAAGCTATTGCCATAAGCAAATTCTGATTGGCTATCAACAAAATAAAAAAAGAAACGGGCAAACATAATGCGCCCCAGATAATGTATTTAAACTTATTGTTTTTATTTTCGAGATGCATAACCAATGGCATTTCAATAAGCACCACGAGCAAACCATTTAATGCCAGTAATAATCCAATTTTATCTTCATCATAAAGCCAACTTCTGCTCAAGAACTGAGGAACACTTGCAAAAATCTGAAAGAAGCAGGTGGCGTAAACAGCCACTAAAAAAATGAATGCGAGATACCAGTAATCCTGATAAGCAGATTTTGTGGCTATTGTTTTTTTCTCGTGATGCTCGTGACCAACTTTTCGTCGAGGCAAGTACAAAACCAACATCAACGCTGCAAAAACAGAAGTTGATGCATCTATCACAAACAACCATTTGTATCCTAAGTAATGTGCTACAAATCCACCAACTGCAGGACCAATTGTAAATCCTAAATTAGTAGCAATCCTAACGAGCGAAACAGATCGTGTTCTATTACTAGCCTCGCTATAAAAAGCAATAGCAGCTGAGTTTGCTGGTCTAAAAATATCAGCTGTAAATGCGTAGGTAAATATTATTGCAGCAATGCCATAAAGTGAAGTAACAAATACCATTAGCATCAAAACACAAGCACAAACAATTAATGAGGCAATCATAATATCATAAAAATTACGCCTGTCGGTTAACCAACCGCCGATATAACTTCCGAGGATACTTCCTATTCCATACAAACTCATTACGAAGCCAGCCTCTGCTAAAGTATAATGCAGTTCTTTGGTTAAATACAATGATGTAAATAAAAGCACCATCGACCCAGAGCGATTAACAACCATTGCAAGACTTAACACCCAAACTTTAGAAGGTAACCCTGAAAATGCTTTTTTGTAAATTTGAAGGAAAGACATCGAAACAAAAATACCTTTTATCTTTATCAAAAAATTAAATCATTTTTAGTTATGACAATAAACGATGCACAGCAAGAAGTTGACAACTGGATAAAAACAATTGGTGTTAGATACTTTAGTGAATTAACGAATATGGCTATCTTAACAGAAGAAGTTGGCGAACTTGCAAGAATTATTGCTAGAAAGTATGGAGACCAGTCGTTTAAAAACAATGAATCTCAAGCTGATTTAGGAGATGAAATGGCGGATGTGCTGTGGGTTTTGATTTGCCTTGCGAACCAAACAGGAGTTAATCTTACAGAAGCTTTGCAAAAAAACATTGAAAAGAAAAGTAACCGAGATGCCGATCGTCATAAGAACAATGATAAACTAAGGGATTAAATTGTTAATTAAATTTTGTCAATTTTGAAAATTGAGTGCATGAACACTTAACTTTGTATTCAATTCATTACGAATGATAGCAGATATATTTCTCACAGGATTACTAGTATTTTTAAACGGTTTTTTCGTTGCCGCAGAGTTTGCGATTGTAAAAGTTAGAGCTTCGCAGGTAGACATCAAAGCATCACACGGAAATAAACTTGCAAAAATATCGCAACATATTCTCGAAAACCTTGACAAATATTTAAGTACTTGTCAGCTAGGTATTACGCTAGCGAGTCTTGCCTTAGGTTGGATAGGCGAACGAGTTGTAACAAGAATTGTCGCTAATATTGGCGGACATTTTGGCTGGGTTATTAATCCAGAAGATCCAACAGGAATCGGGGTAATTATTGCGTTCATTCTCATTACTATTTTACATATTGTATTAGGTGAGCAAGCACCCAAAACAGCGGCTATTAGGAACCCACTTTTTCACACCATGATAGTTGCAATTCCACTGCGTGTGATGTATACTATTTTCTCACCATTCATCTGGGTTTTAAATAGCTTATCATCATTAACATTGCGCGTTTTAGGATTAGGAAAAGCGACACATAGCGAAATTCATAGTGAAGAAGAAATCAGGATGCTATTAACGGAATCAGAAGAAGGTGGTGCAATTAAACCTTCAGAAAATGAATTGATTCAAAATGTATTTGAGTTCGATGATCGAGTTGTACGGCAGATATTAATTCCGCGTACTAAAATCTCTGCAATTGATGTTGAAAGTTCGAAGGAAGAAGTCATTCAGCGCGTGGTTGAAGAAGGATACTCCAGACTTCCAGTTTACCAAGATTCACTCGATAATATCATTGGTATTCTATATACGAAAGATTTAATTCGCGCAATGCACGAACGTAATTTTAAAGGTGTAAGTTCTTTAATCCGACCAGCGTATTTTATTCCGTTAAGTAAAGCTATTAACGATTTGTTGAGGGAATTTCAAACACAGCATATTCAAATGGCGATTGTTACCAATGAATTTGGTGGCACCGCAGGAATTGTAACAATGGAAGATATCATTGAAGAATTGGTAGGTGAAATTCAAGATGAATACGATGATGAAAAGCCTCCTGTAGAAAAGAAAAGCGAGACCGAGTACATTGTCAATGCAACTGCCTCCATAGGTGATGTGAACGATTTACTGCCAATAATGCTTGAAGAAAATCCGAATTATGATACTATCAGTGGATTGTTAAATGATATTTTCGGTCGCATTCCAGCGGTAAATGAAAAACGGATTTATGGTGGTTACGAGTTCACTGTTTTAAAACGCTTGAAGCACAGTGTCGACTCCGTAAAAATGGAAGTGGTAAATCCTGAAGACGTAGAAGGCTCTAACTAGTTTACTTTGTACAAACAGCCGTTGCACTTTGGCCATCAGTTGAATAGTTCATACTAATTTTTTCTCCCCCACTACTACTGTATATCCCAGAACCTTGAACAGGAATGGAAGTGGTTGTAATATTTTGGAAAGGAATTACAATTGAATTTCCAGAAATCTCCGCATAAGTTTGAGGACTTGATGTTCCGTAATTACTAAAATTACTAATCTTGACTGAATCGCCATCACCAACCTTTGAAATGGTGATAGTAAACGATTGTGCAGGTGAACCAGTGATTGTTTCCTGACACAACCAGCTTCCTGTGAATTTATCGCGAGGGTCAGCAGTTGGATCTACTGTCTCATCAGAACAAGAAGCAATAAATAAAGCGATGCTTGCAAAAGAAATCCAGATAATTTTTTTCATAGTTCTAAAATTGAATGGTTCAAAGTTATAAGAATTTAAGAAATTTTAAGGTGTTTAAAATACGGACAAACTAAAAACTAAAGGAAACTTAAAATATTGTGGGGAGCCGTTATTATTCGTACCCTTTTAATTACCTTTGTTGTATGGATTCGGTTCGTCAGCAGAAATATGCCAGATTAATTCAAAAAGAGCTTGGGGAAATTTTTCAAAGAGAAGGTAGAAATTGGTTTGGACAAAATTTTATTACAATTACAAGTGCACGCGTAACACCTGATTTGGGATTAGCCCGCATACAACTAAGTATGTTTAAAGTTGCTGAACCAAAGCTCATTTTAAAACAATTATCGATTCACAAAAATGAAATTCGTAAAGCATTGGGATTAAGAATTGGAAAACAGGCGCGTATTATTCCTGAATTAGAATTCTTTCACGATGACAGCCTTGATTATGTTGAAAAGATTGAAAAGATTTTTAAAAACTTGAATATTCCGCCCGAGGAAAAATAAATCATCGCTATGCAACAGTACAACGATTTGCTGCGACACGTAATGCAGCACGGAACAAAGAAAGAAGATAGAACTGGAACTGGAACCGTAAGTGTATTTGGTTATCAAATGCGATTTAATTTACAAGAAGGATTCCCTTTAGTTACTACCAAGAAAGTTCATACTAAATCAATCATTCACGAATTACTTTGGTTTTTAAAAGGTGATACCAATATCAAATATTTAAAAGATAATGGCGTAACTATCTGGGATGAATGGGCTGACGAAAATGGGAATTTAGGACCTGTTTATGGTTATCAATGGCGTTCATGGCCTTCTGCTTCAGGTGAACATATTGATCAGATATCGCAGTTAATTGATCAGATAAAAAAGAATCCTGATTCAAGAAGATTATTAGTTAATGCCTGGAATGTGAGTGAAATTTCAAAAATGAAATTACCTCCTTGCCATATCCTATTTCAATTTTATGTAGCTGATGGAAAGTTAAGTTGTCAGTTATATCAGCGAAGTGCAGATTTATTTTTAGGAGTACCTTTTAACATTGCATCATACGCTTTGCTAACACATATGGTAGCGCAGGTTTGTAATTTAGAAGTTGGCGAATTTATACACACATTAGGTGATGCTCATATTTACAGCAATCATTTTGATCAAGTAAACTTGCAATTAACGAGAGATCCTCTACCCTTGCCTACTTTAAAATTGAATCCAGAAGTAAAAAACATTTTCGATTTCACTTACGAGGATATTGCTATCGAAAACTATCAATCACATCCTGCAATTAAAGCAGTTGTTGCTGTTTAGATATGACTATTTCCATCATTGTTGCTTTTGCTAATAACCGTGTAATAGGTAAAGACAACCAATTAATTTGGCACTTGCCTAATGACCTAAAACATTTCAAAGCAGTTACGAGTGGACATCCTGTTATTATGGGACGTAAAACATTTGAGTCGATTGGAAGATTATTACCAAACCGAAAAAACATCATTGTAACTCGTAATAAAGAATATCAAGTTGAGGGCGCTCACGTTTTTAATTCATTAGAAGCAGCAATTGAAAGCTGTATAGGCGAAGAAGAAATATTTATCATTGGCGGAAGTGAAATTTACGGACAGGCATTAGCGTTAGCACACAAACTGTATATCACAGAAGTCCTTCACAATTTTGAAGGCGATGCTTTTTTCCCAGAAATTAATTTTGAAGAGTGGAAAGTAATTAGTGAGGAGAATGGGATTTTAGATGAGAAGAATAAGTGGGAGCATCGTTTTAAATTATATCACCGTCACTTCGACTTCACTCATTGAGCGGTGATAATAGTTGAGTAAGGTCCCTTCGACTACGCTCAGTGACCCTTTAATTTGTTTCCTAAACGAAGCCGAAGGAAACATTTAGGTGACTTGTCTCATTCTTGCACGCTGCCAACTCCTTCAACTTTTCAAAATCTCCTCTTACCAAGGCTGATTTTTTATGACTTGTCCATCGTTGAATTTGCTTTTCTCTATAAAACGCTTTCCAAATCTTATCAAACTCTTCAAAATAAACTAAACAAACTGGAAAATGCTTCTTTGTATAGTTTGCACCCTTTCCATTTTGATGTGCAGCAATTCGCTTAAACAAATTCCTTGTACTACCGATGTAATATGTCCCATTAGAGCATTCTAAAATATACATATAACCACGAACTGGTCTTTTCTTTTTTTGCATTAGTTCTTTATGAAAAGGGGGCGCAAAAATATTTTAATTTTAACAAGTTTTAAAATGCAAAACTGTTGATTTATCGATTAGTTAATAACTTAATAATAAATGAAAAATAGAGAAACACTAATCCTTCAATGGCTTATCACATTAATTCCCGTTGTATACTATTTGTCATTATGGAAACTACTTCCTGATGAGGTACCTACTCATTATAACTTCAACTTAAAACCCGACGATTTTCAATCGAAAGAATTTATGTTGGGTATTTTAATTTTTATGGGCTTGGTGGTAGTCGGTAGCTCGGCAGCAATTCTTAACGGAAACTCAATAGATCCGAAAAGAAAAACAGCGCAATCGGATTCTATTTTAAAAATCACAACCTGGTTAGTGACTGTATTTATTACCCTAATTATTTTTATTATAGTAATAATGACAAAAAACTATTGTATTAAACAACCAATTGAAAGTTTTGAAAAAATAATTTTTATAGTTCTTTGCCTGTTCTTTATTTGCTTAGGCTTTTTAATGAAAAATGCAAAACCTAATTACTTCTTTGGCATTCGGACACCGTGGACATTAGCGAGTGAAGAAAACTGGAAACAAACGCATTTATTTGGATCAAAAATATGGATCTATGGTAACATCCTATTGGGTACAATAATATTAATTTCACCCAATAATTTATTTGCACCAATATTTATAATAGGAATTATTATACTTTCGAGTATACCTGTTTATTATTCTTATCGTTTGTATTCGAAAGAATAGAAAAAATCTAATATAGAATTAACACATTTTGTCGTTCCAAAATAAAGAAACAACAGGAGCTTTTAAATTTATGCTACGCGCAATTGATTCAAACTCGACTTCGATAATTTTTCTTTTGCGTAAGAAAGCGTAATCTCAAAATCTTTTTCTTTTTTATTTCCTGGGATTTCAAACATTGCATCTAGCATAATTGCTTCGCAAATACTTCTTAATCCTCTTGCCCCTAACTTAAACTCTAAAGCCTTTTCAACAATATAATCGAGGACATCATTACTAAATGAAAGCTTGATACCTTCCATATCAAACAACTTCTCATATTGTTTTGTCAAAGCATTTTTAGGCTCTGTTAAAATTGCACGAAGTGTTTCTTTATCTAAAGGCGATAAGTACGTAATCATTGGTAAACGTCCAATCAATTCAGGAATTAATCCAAATGTTTTTAAATCAGCAGGACTAACATACTGCATCAAATTGCTTCTGTCAATTTCTTCTTTTTCTCCTTTCGCAGAAAATCCTAAAGAATTAGTTTGTAAGCGGCGAGAAATAATTTTATCGATTCCATCAAATGCTCCCCCACATATAAATAAAATATGTTGTGTGTTGACAGATATCATTTTCTGCTCTGGATGCTTTCTACCTCCTTGTGGTGGAACATTAATAATTGTGTTCTCTAACATTTTCAATAATCCCTGTTGAACACCTTCACCAGAGACATCACGTGTGATACTTGGATTATCTCCTTTGCGTGAAATTTTATCAATTTCATCGATGTACACGATACCTCTTTCTGCAGCAGCAACATCGTAATCAGCAGCCTGCAACAAACGAGTTAAAACACTTTCTACATCTTCACCTACATAACCTGCTTCTGTTAAAACAGTAGCATCAGCAATACAAAAAGGCACTTTTAAAAGTTTAGCAATTGTTCGCGCCAATAATGTTTTACCTGTTCCTGTTTCACCAACCATGATGATGTTCGATTTTTCAATCTCAACTTCATCTTTATCTTTTACTTTACTTTTATTAATTAATCGCTTATAGTGATTATAAACCGCAACCGACATCACCTTTTTAGCATGATTTTGTCCGATTACATATTCGTCTAAAAACTTTTTAATATCAGTAGGCTTTGGCAAAGTAAGCGCAGACCCTAAACTAGTTTTTAGCTTTTGATCTTGCTCTTCACTAATTATATTTTGCGCCTGCGCAATGCACTGATCACAAATATGTCCGTTAATACCGGCAATAAGCACATTAGCCTGGCTTTTATCACGGCCACAAAAGGAGCAAATGATATCTTGTTTTTGTTTCACGGTTAGGTGTATTTAAGGTAAAAGCCGAACACGATTGTAATCGGTTCGGCTAATTTAAGCAATATTTTACGGGTATTATTTAGTTCTGATTAATACTTCGTCGATCATTCCATATTCTTTCGCCTCTTGAGCTGTCATCCAGTAGTCACGATCTGAATCTTTCCAAACCTGATCGTAATCTTTACCACTATGCTTTGAAATGATTTCGTAAAGTTCTTTCTTCAACTTACCAATTTCACGAGCTGTAATTTCGATATCTGATGCTTGTCCTTCAGCACCACCTAATGGCTGATGAATCATTACGCGAGCATGTTGTAATGCGCTACGCTTTCCTTTTGTTCCACAACATAAAAGAACTGCTCCCATTGAAGCTGCCATTCCAGTACAAACCATTGCAACATCAGGCTGAATGTATTGGATAGTATCATAGATTCCTAATCCTGCATAAACAGATCCACCTGGACTATTCATGTATATAGTAATGTCGCGTTTTGCATCAGAAGATTCAAGAAATAATAACTGTGCTTGAATGATGTTAGCAACATAATCATTAATCCCTGTACCAAGGAAAATAATTCTATCCATCATCAAACGAGAGAAAACATCCATTTGAGCGATGTTTAACTGACGCTCTTCGATGATTGTTGGAGAGATATAATCTGCATAAACAGAATTAATATAGCTACCTACTCCATTACTACTCATACCACGGTGCTTTACCGCGTATTTCATGAATTCATTACGAAAGTCCATAAGTGTGTTTTATGTTTGTTTATTATTAATGGTGATGATGTTGATGTTTGCTCATTATGTCGACAAACTCTTCATGCGTGACGCCTTTAACGTCCTTTTTCACAATTTGGTTCAGGTGTTCGAAAACTTTTCTTCCAGTCAAGTTCTCAATCACTCGTTGAATGTTATTCTGATCTCCTAAATAACGCTTCACCATATCTCCCAAAGTCTCCTCATTTAACAAATGAGCTTGTCCGTAACGAAGATACTGATCTACAATTAACGACTTTGCGTAATTCTCAATTTCTTCCGGATTAATCTGCATATTATTATCAGAGTAGATTTTGTTTTCAATCAATCTCCATTTCAAATCGCGTGCATACTGGTTATATTCACGAGCTAATTGCTCTTCGGTAATTTTATCATTTGCCGACAATAACCAACGCTTTAAAAACTCATCTGGTAATTGCAAATTAGCCTCATGTAATAATGTATCTTCTAATTCATGCTTTAATGAATGCTCACTTTCATAACGGTATCCTTCTGCAATTTCAGACTTTACTTTTTCTCTAAAACCTTCGATATCTGTAACTGCTCCATCGCCATATAATTGATCAAATAAATCAGTTGTCAATTCTGCATTTTCAACCTTATTGATTCTTTCAATTGTAAAACGGAAGTTTTTATCATAGTTCGATAAATCTTCAGATTTTAACCCAAGCATATATTTCACTTCATCCGCTGACTTCACTGCCTGAACTGGATTAAACGTAACTACATCCATTAGTTTTTTACCAATGAATTGAGGACGAACATCAGAATCAGTAATCTTATCTAATAAAATAAAGCTTTGATTGGTATGCCCACCTTCAGCGATGTTTCCATCCGCATCTAATTCTTGGAAAGTCCCATATACAGAACATTCCGCATCTGAAACTTCTGGACTGATATACTTTCCATAACGACGTTGAATTTTTGAAATTTCATCATCGATTACTTTGCTATCAACTGTGATTTCATACGCTGTAAATGTTTTTGAAGGAGGTAATGTAATGTTTACCTCTGGCGCTAATCCCATTTCAAAAGCAAATTCAAAATCAGCAGGATTGTCTAACGACATTTCAAAATTATTATCTGGCTTTGGCATTGGGTTACCAAGAACTTTAATATTATTATCGTTGATATGCTTATCAACTGCGTCTGAAACGATTTTGTTTAGCTCTTCAACTAATAACGACTTACCATACATTTTGCGAACTAGGCCTGGAGGTACCATTCCTTTTCTAAAACCTGGCATGTTAACTTGCTTAGAGTATTTTTTAATGGCTGTATCCACAGCAGGTTTGTAATCTTCTGGGGCAATCTGAACTTTTAAAACTGCGTTTAAACTGTCTACTTTTTCTTGAATAATATTCATTGGATATACTTTGTTTACTATTTGATTTACAATTAATAAAAGAAGGCAGCCGTGCTATTGCAAAGCTGCCTTCCGTCCGATTTGTGCGCATGGAGGGACTCGAACCCCCACGCCGTGAAGCACCAGATCCTAAGTCTGGCGCGGCTACCAATTACGCCACATGCGCAAATCAGTGAATTATTCTATTACCTTGAATAATCTGGATGCAAAAATAATTATTTAAAGAACAATTTGAAGAACAATTCTAAAATATCGAATAATTCTTTTATCAATCGGGTCGCAAAAATAGCAATCATTGACTTATCTTTTGCAAATTCGCATCATCATTTTAAACTTTAATGAATAATAAAATGCTAAAAGTAATCCCCTCTCAGCTAAAAGTATCTGAAATTCACCAATATATGTTGGATTCTATTGCTCCACGACCAATTGCTTTTGTTTCAACAATCGATAAAGAAGGACATGTAAACTTAAGTCCTTTTAGTTTTTTTAATGCTTTTGGGGCAAATCCTCCTATTTTAATTTTCAGTCCTGCATTACGTGGCCGCGATGGTGCCACTAAAAACACCTTGGACAACATAAAGGATATCAAAGAATGTGTGGTAAACATTGTAGACTACAAAATGGTTCAGCAAATGTCACTCGCAAGCACTGAGTACCCTAAGGGCGTCAATGAGTTTGTCAAGGCAGGCCTAACAGAAGAAAAATCCGAGTTAGTAAAACCTCCACGTGTTAAAGAGGCCCCTGTCCAAATGGAATGTGTTGTTAAAGAAGTAATATCGACAGGCGATAAAGGTGGTGCAGCGCAATTAGTCATCTGTGAAATTGTTATGATGCATATAAATGAAGAGGTAATTGGTGATGATGGCCGAATTGACCCTATTAAAATCGATCAGGTTGCAAGAATGGGTGGCAACTGGTATAGCAGAGCAGCAAAAGGTTTGTTCAGCATTCCTAAACCTTTAACCACATTAGGGATTGGTGTTGATCAATTACCCGTATCAATAAAAAATAGCACTATTCTTACTGGAAATGATTTAGGCATGCTAGGAAATTCAGAGCGCATTCCCTCTGAAGAAGAAATTTCTGATTTTAAAAACAGAGAAGATGTGAAAAATTTTCTGAGCGCTTTAGAGGGAGATGCAGAGAATTTAACAACTGCAGTTCATATTGCAGCACACAAACTGCTCTCAGAAAACAAAATAAACGATGCTTGGTTATTGCTAATGAGTATTGATAAAAAGTAGTTTTCTCCTCTGAAAATTGATTTTTATCTGCATTTTCAAATTCTATTTTTTGATTTTTATAACACTGTTTTTTCTCCTCTGACATCAGAGGAGAAAATCAACAATGATTGTTAATAAATTTTCAGAGGGAGCCTCCTCTGAAAGAAACTTGCAATTATTTTAGCATCACTCAATCGTTAACACAATAACTAACATGGCAAAGAAAACTGCAAAGAAAGCAGCTCCTAAGAAGGCTGCGAAGAAAGCGGCTCCTAAGAAGGCTGCTAAGAAGGCTGCTCCTAAGAAAGCTGCTAAGAAAGCTGCTCCTAAGAAAGCTGCTAAGAAAGCTGCTCCTAAGAAAGCTGCTAAGAAGGCTACAAAAGCAAAAACTAAGCGTACTCCAAACGCTGCTTTCATGAAGCCAATGAAAATCTCTGATACTTTAGCTGCGGTAGTAGGCAACAAGCCACTTCCACGTACTGAAGTTGTAAAAGCTTTATGGGCTTACATCAAGAAAAACAAATTGCAAGATCCAAAAGAGAAGCGTAACATCAACGCTGATGCTAACTTGCAAAAAGTATTCGGAGGAAAGAAAACAGTTTCAATGTTTGAAATGACTAAATTAGTTAGCAAGCATTTATCGTAATTCTATCCAATTACTTTATAAAAAAGGCGGACAACAGTTCGCCTTTTTTTATTTTTATTACTTTTAACGACGATTAAGAAATACTCTATGCACGACCATCACGATCATCATGTTGAAGAACATTTCACAAGTAGCGAATTAGTAAGAGATATTGTTATTGGAATGGCTGATGGACTAACCGTTCCTTTTGCATTGGCTGCTGGAATTAGTGGTGCTGTTGATTCAAATGCAATTGTAATTACAGCAGGTGTTGCAGAAATCATAGCCGGCTCTATTGCAATGGGATTGGGTGGTTATCTAGCCGGAAAAACCGAGGTAGACCACTACGCTGCAGAGTTAAAGAGAGAGTATTACGAAGTAGACCACCTTCCTGAAAGAGAAAAACAAGAAGTAAAGGATGTATTAGGTCAATACGGCATCAGCATCGCAACGCAAAATCAGGTAGCTGAGGAATTATCTCAAAATAAAGATAAATGGGTTGACTTCATGATGAAATTTGAATTGGGACTAGAAGAACCACATCCTGATAGAGCAAAGAAAAGTGCATTTAACATTGCTGCTTCTTATATCGTTGGTGGATTTATTCCGTTGAGTGCTTACTTTTTTACTGATCATCCGCACGAAGGAATTAAATACTCTGCAATCATTACTCTTATTGCACTAGCGGCCTTCGGATATTTCAAAAGTAAAGTAACTGGACAAAACACATTGAATGGAGCATTAAGAACAATGTTAGTTGGAGCTACGGCAGCTGCAGCTGCATATTTTATCGCTACCTGGATTGACCAGTCTTTTTAATTAGTAGATTGCTTTACATCAAAAGCATCCCGCAATCCATTTCCTAAAAATGTAAAGGCCATAACTAAAATGGCAATTGCAATACCTGGAGCAATTGCAAGATAAGCTGAATCAACTACTATGTATCCGTAATTTTCTTTAATCATCATTCCCCAACTTGGCATTGGAGGTTGCGCTCCTAAACCTAAAAAGCTTAATCCCGCCTCTAACAAAATGGCTGATGCAAAATTAGAAGCAGCGATAACAATCACAGGCCCCATAACATTTGGCAAAATATGTTTGAATATTATTCGTGAGTTTTTAAATCCGAATGATCGTCCTGCTTCCACAAACTGTGCTTCTCGAAGACTAAAAAATTGACCACGAACGAGGCGAGTAACTTCCACCCACATTGTTAATCCAACCGCAATAAAAACCTGCACAAAGCCTTTTCCCAGAGCTAATGTTATTGCAACCACTAAAAGCAACGTTGGTATTGACCATACCACATTGACAAGCCATGTAATTAAACTATCAACAATACCTCGGTAATATCCGGCGAGTGCTCCCAATGTAATTCCTATTATAAGTGAAATAAAAACGGCAATAAATCCGACAGAAATAGAAACACGTGAAGCTAAAATCAAACGACTAAATACATCACGACCAAACTTATCAGTTCCTAATAAATATGTTTTTTTAGTCACATATTTTTCAATTCCCTTTTGATTAAAACTAATAAGATTGCTCGTTGATATTGACTGCCATTGAGCATCTTCATTTCCCAATTCAATGAATAAAATGGAATCATTTTGTAATTGAAATTTAGAAACAGGAATCAATTGAAATGTCTCTTCACGTCCGCCAAAAAAATCAGCGAAAGTATTTTTATCATTGCTGCCAACTGGTTTTACTATAAGGTAGTTTATTGTACTCCCAGGTGACAACATACCTGCCTCTAAACACATTTGATTGGCAAACTTAGATTTGTCAGGAATGAATAAGTAGGAAAATACAGCAAGAATAAATGTAATAACTACTACTGCTAATCCAAACATCGCAAAACGATTTTTTTTAAAACGTTTCCAAACAATATTACCAAGTGACTTTGATTGCTCTTGCATTGAAAAGCAATATTATTGTTTTTATCAATATAATCGATTGATCAATTGGTACAATTACAACTAGGAGAAAACATCACCTTAGTATCTGGCAAAAGACTTTCAATTTGCATCTGCTCATCATTGGAGAAAAGAATTCCACGTAATTCAAGAACCTGAAGATTATGTAGGTTTTTCATTTCCTCGGGAATGGCCTCAAGTTCATTATCCCACATTTCAAGAACCTGTAAGTTTTTCATTTGACCCATTTCATGTGGCAGATTTTCAATCAGATTTCTGTTTAACCCTAAATAATATACATTTTCTAATTTACCAATGGAAGAAGGAAGCTCTATTAAATCATTATTACTTAAGTCGAGGTATTGCAAATTCACTAAATCACCTATCCATGGAGGAATGTCTTTCAAATTATTTTTCTCCAATTTAAGCCACTGAAGGTTGGGCAACTTTTTAATATCATCAGGAACAACTTTTAATTTTTTCTTGCTCAAATCAAGAGCAAAAACAGAATCGGCATTATTTAAAGCAAAATCCAGGTCTTTATAAACCTTTTGCTGAGAGAGTGTGAGTGAATCCAATAAATTCTGAGCAATAACATCCTTTGCAAATAGCCCAATTAGAAAAATAAAAATGATTTTTTTAATGCTCACAATGATAATTTATTAATCGAAAATCGATATTTAATTTTTAAATGACAAGCGTTGTACGCTAAATCACGAAAGTTGTTCGGTTGCAACTGCAATATCTTTCTTTATTTGATTAACTAAATCATCAATCACCTCAAATTTACGCTGGGCTCTTATAAAATCAACAAACTCAATTTTCAAATTTTGATTGTATAAATCCTGATTAAAATCCAAAACATGAACTTCAATTGACTTCTTAGAATCATTAAAAGTAGGCCTGTTCCCTATGCTTACTACACATTTATGCTTTGTGTTGTCAACATATGCAAAGGCTGAATAAACTCCATCACAAGGAATTAATTTATTAGTATCGCTCAAGTAAACATTAGCTGTGGGAAACCCAAGCTTTCTGCCCATTTGATTGCCTGTTACAACTTCACCAGACAAAGAATATTTATATGATAAAAGTTGATTGGCAAGATTTATATCCCCGCTAATAAGAGCATTTCGAATTTTAGTTGAACTTACAACCACCTCCTCGATATCTTGCTCAGGTATTTTTTCGACATCAAACTTGAATTTGGAAGACAACTTAAGCAACTCATCAAAATTACCTTGACGATTATGTCCGAATTGATGATCGTAACCCACCACCATTCGTTGCATATTTATTTTTCGTATCAAATAATCTTCAACAAACTCCCGATGTGTCAATTTTGAAAAATCGATTGTAAAGGGCTGAACAATCAAGTGTTCAATACCAAGAGATGCCAATAATTCAATTTTCTCTGTTACGGTGCTTAATAGACGTAAATCAGTTTGATCAGGAAATAAAACTGCACGTGGATGAGGATGAAATGTCATAACCACGGGATGACCATGTATACTATTTGAAGCAACCAATAATCGATTTAAAATTTTACGATGTCCATAATGCACCCCGTCAAACGTCCCCATCGTTAAAACTACCCCATCCAATTGTGGAAATTCATCAACGCCGTAATATACTTTCATCGTTTATTTTCAGTTACTTATATAGATTAAATCTGCTTTTCAACAACAATACAAAATTTGTCAAAAAGTTTAAGCGGGTCAAATTTAGAATTTATATTGGAGTTTAGGGTTTTTTATCTACTTTTGCACCCTGATAAAATAACCCCCTAATATTTCCTATCGAAATGAATAAAGGAAAAATAGTACAAGTAATCGGTCCAGTGATCGATGTTAGCTTTGAAGGCGAAGGAAGTGCTTTGCCAAATATTCTAGAAGCGCTAGAAATTAACCGTCCAAACGGACAAAAAATCATTTTAGAATGTCAACAGCATATCGGTGAGGACACTGTTCGTGCGATTGCGATGGACTCTACAGATGGTTTAGTTCGTGGAATGGATGTAATTGCGACTGGTTCGGCTATTAAAATGCCCACTGGAGAAGTTATCAAAGGTCGCCTTTTCAACGTTGTTGGTGAGGCAATTGATGGTATTAATACAATTTCAAACGAAGGTGGACTACCAATTCACCGTGAAGCTCCGAAATTCGAAGATTTATCTACAGAATCGGAAGTTCTATACACAGGTATTAAAGTGATCGACTTGCTAGAGCCTTACTCAAAAGGTGGTAAGATCGGTTTGTTCGGTGGTGCCGGTGTGGGTAAAACCGTATTAATCATGGAATTGATTAATAACATCGCTAAGGGATATGCTGGATTATCAGTATTTGCTGGTGTTGGTGAGCGTACTCGTGAGGGTAACGATTTATTACGTGAGATGATTGAATCAGGCGTAATTAAGTACGGAAAAGAATTCCAGCATGGAATGGAAAACGGAGATTGGGATTTATCTAAAGTTGACGTTAATGAATTAGCTCAGAGTCAGGCTACATTAGTATTCGGACAGATGAATGAGCCTCCTGGAGCTCGTGCTCGTGTGGCTTTGTCAGGATTAACAGTGGCGGAATATTTCCGTGATGGTGATGAGAAATCTGGTGGACGTGATATCCTATTTTTTATTGACAATATCTTCCGTTTCACGCAGGCAGGTTCTGAGGTATCGGCTTTATTAGGTCGTATGCCATCAGCGGTAGGTTACCAACCTACTCTTGCTACGGAGATGGGATTAATGCAAGAGCGTATTACTTCAACTAAGCGTGGTTCTATTACTTCAGTACAAGCGGTTTATGTACCTGCTGATGACTTGACCGATCCAGCTCCTGCTACAACTTTCAGTCACTTAGATGCTACAACCGTATTAAGTCGTAAGATTGCCGAGTTAGGAATTTACCCAGCGGTAGATCCATTAGATTCGACGTCTCGTATCTTAACGCCTGCGGTATTAGGTGATGATCATTACAATACTGCTCAAAGAGTAAAAGAAATTTTACAGCGTTATAAAGAATTACAAGATATCATCGCGATTCTTGGTATGGATGAATTAAGCGACGAAGATAAATTGACAGTACACCGTGCTCGTCGTGTTCAACGTTTCTTATCTCAACCTTTCCACGTTGCTGAGCAGTTCACAGGATTAAAAGGAGTATTAGTTCCTATTGAAGAAACTATCAAAGGATTTAAAATGATCCTTGCTGGTGAAGTTGATGAGTATCCTGAAGCAGCTTTCAACTTAGTTGGAACAATTGAAGATGCCATTGAAAAAGGTAAAAAATTATTAGCTGACGCAAAATAATCTAACATATGTTTTTAGAAATTATAACACCTGATAAAAAGGTTTTCGAAGGAGAAGTAGATTCTGTTTCGGTTCCGGGATCTAAAGGATCTTTTCAAATGTTGAATAACCATGCTTCTATTATTTCCACACTAATCAATGGAAAAGTAAAAGTAAATAGCAAGAACGGAGAAGAATCTTTTGATGTTAAAAGCGGTGTTGTTGAAATGCTAAACAACAAAGTAATTATTCTTGCAGAATCAGTTTAATTATTTCACCGAATAAAAAAAGAAAAGCGATACCTAATGGTGTCGCTTTTTTTTTGAAACTATTCACCCCAATTTTGACTCTAACCGCAAACTTTATTAATCCTTGTTAAATTTATTCGTTATATTTGATTAGATGAAAAAATACTGTTACCTAATTTTATTCTTTGGGATACCATTGCTTTCGCAAGGGCAGCTTACAACATCATCAGCTAATACAGTGAATTTTTTAATACAAAATGTATTAGTTGGTTCTCCTTCCGTATATGTTTCCAATGTGTCATATGTTGGAGCACCAACTGCCAGAGGTACTTTTAACTGTGTGGGTGCATGTAATGTAGGAATAGGTAGTGGAATGCTTCTTACCACTGGTAATGTAAACAAGGCTATTGGGCCAAACAACAACACTGGGGCAGGACAAGGGAATAATACGCCAGGCGATCCAGACCTATTAGGTTTAGCACCTGGGTCAAATAGCCCAACAGATGCAGCTGTTATTCAATTTGATTTTATGGTGCCCAACGACTCCATTAAATTTAAATACGTTTGGGGTTCTGAAGAATATCACGACTATGTAACTTCCAATTGCAACGATGTATTTGGTTTTTTTGTAAGTGGTCCTAGAATAACAGGAAAAAAGAATATTGCATTAATACCTGGAACAACAACACCAATCAGTATTAACAATGTTAACAACGGGCAATCATTTGCAGGTCCTAGTACAGGACCTTGTACCAATTGCCAATACTTTGTGGATAATTTTGGCAGTAGCACAATTCAGTATGATGGAATGACTACAGTTCTTACTGCAGGAACTGATGTTTGTCCTTGCGAAGTTTACACATTAAAACTTGCAACTCAGGATTTTTGTGATCCTAATTTCGACTCAGGTGTATTTTTTGAAGGGGGAAGCTTTCAGCCATCGGGAGAAATTCCGATTTTAAATGCATTAACTGGTCAAGCAATCGCTGCTACAGATACTGTATTTATTTGCCCTGGGGATTCATTCGCTGTTACATTACCTGCATGTCGTAATCCCGTGTGGTCAAATGGTGATACAACAATGACTTTATGGATTACACAACCAGGAACCTATTATGGAACGATTAGCAATACAATCGGGACTAGTTTCTGCTTTGCATTCTCCACTATTATACAAGTTGTGAGCTCTATTCCAAATGCAACTATTGCTGTTAATGGAAATTTGAACTTATGTCCGAATGATAGCGTTATTTTAACCGCATCTAATGGTACCGCATATTTATGGTCGAATGGTGCAACGACTCAAAGCATAGTTGTAAATAATGCGGGCACCTACTCATGTACGGTAAGTTACAATGGCTCATGCGATGCATTTACAAATCCGGTAATTATTACACAAAGTGGAACACCTGCAGTAATTAACACTTCAGGACCTTTGACATTTTGTAGTGGTGGAAGTGTCACTTTAAATGCAGCTGCAGCTCCGAGTTATCAATGGTCGACTGGATCGAATGCATCATCGATAACAGTAAATTCATCAGGAACGTATACGCTTACCGTTAGTGATAATGGATGTATTGCAAATTCATCTGTCAATGTTTTTGTAAATCCTAACCCTACACCATTAATCACAGGTCCGATTAATTCATGTCCTGGATTTAATGTACAACTATCGACTGGTGCATATTCGAATTATTTATGGTCGACAGGTGTTAATACATCAACATTAAACACAACTACAAGCGGAACTTTTACAGTTACTGTAACGGATGCAAATGGATGTACAGGTCAAAACTCACATGTGGTTAACTTTTATTCTGCTCCCACTCCAAGTATCTCTGGAGGGTTACAAATATGCGCAGGTAACAACAGTACATTATCATCAAACGGAATTTATTCCCAGTATTTATGGAATAATGGTAGTAGTAGCTCATCAATAAGCGTAAATACTTCTGGCCCGTATACACTTACCGTAACAGACAATAATAATTGTACAGCTTCCACAACTGTCAACTTTACTGTTAACCCGCTACCAATTGCAAGCATCAGTGGAGCAACAGTCATCTGCAATGGTACAAATACAACATTCACTGCAAGTCCTGCAGGACTAAATTACTTGTGGAACAATGGTGCAACCAGCAATTCAATTAATGTATCCAATGCTGGAAATTATTCCGTAACAGTAACAGATAATAATGGATGTAGCAATCAAGCAAACACTCAACTAACGGTAACGAATAACCCCACGCCTATTATAACTGGATTAACCACAGCATGTCAAGGGCAAAGTGTTTTATTGGATGCAGGATCCTATGCAGGATATTCTTGGTCGAATGGCACTACATCTCAAACTATTTCAGTTACATCGAGCGGAACATATACGGTAACAGTAACAATCAACGGTGGCTGTACGGGAAGCGCTTCACAACAAATTACAATTAACCCATTACCGACACCTACTATTAGTGGAACATTAGCAATTTGCGCAGGACTATCCACTCAATTATCATCCAGCTTAGCGTATAGCAATTACCAATGGAGCACGGGAGCAAATTCTAATTCAATAACGGCAGCTACTCCTGGTAATTACGGATTAACGGTAACTGATAACAATGGCTGTAGTGGTAGCACATCCGTTCAATTGAATAATTATCCATTACCAACGCCAACTTTACCTGCATCAGTTAGTATTTGTGCTGGAGATTCAACAAGTTTATCACCTGGAAATTATTCTAATTATAGTTGGAATAACGGTTTAAGTAGTTCAAGTATATACATTAATACTGCTGGTTTGTATATTGTAGAAGTTACAGATGCCAATGGTTGCAAAAACAGCGATACAACTACCCTTACTGTAAACAACCTTCCTAATCCCGTTATCACTGGGCCATCCTCTACATGTATTAATATCCCAGCAGCATTAAATGCTGGAAGTGGCTATTCACAGTATTTATGGTCAACAGGAGAACCTACATCAACAATCCAAACGAATGTAGGTGGTAATTACATAGTAACGGTGACGGATATACGCGGATGTAAAAATACTGCCAATTTCAATTTGACTGTTTATCCTTTAGCAGACTTAGCAATTACTGGTGATAAAGATATTTGTGAAGGAGAATCAACAATAATAACCGGAATTCCTGGTCAAGGGACTTATCTATGGTCAACAGGAGAAACAACTCCTGCAATCAACCTAAACCAGACAGGAATTTACACCTTAACAATTACTACCAATAATGGATGTATTAGCTCTTCAAGCTATAGTGTTAATGTACATCCTAATCCTAAAGTGAATTATTCTTATTTTCAAAAGATCAGTTGTGAGTCGATAGGAATTCAAATTGTCAACTCATCTACATTTGATCAGGGATCAGTATTCACATGGACTTTTGGTGATGGAAATGGAGGCAATGGTGCGACTCCTTCACATGTATATGCAGACACAGGTAGCTACATGACTACCTGCGTTATTACAAGTCCGTGGGGATGCACAGGCATTGATTCATTAACTGTACAACTAAATACGCCTCCTTTACCAGAGGCAGGATTTATAAAGTCGAATGCAGTAGTAAGTATTTTCAACTCAGAAGTTCAGTTTTTAAACAAATCGAAAAACGCAACCAATTACAAATGGAGTTTTGGCGATGACCAATCATCAACCGATGCTAATCCCACACATAAATACGATCGAGTTGGAACACATGTAGTAAAACTCATTGCATATAACGATGCATCATGCTATGATGAATATGAAGAAACCATTGAAGTAGTTCAGTTTTTTGTTCCAAATAGTTTTACCCCGAATAATGACGGTAAAAATGATGTGTTCTTCGATGGCACACCAGCAATCAATGTCAATTCATATAATATGAAAGTGATAAACCGTTTAGGCGGCGTAATTTATGAATCGGATTCTTATTACCAACCATGGGATGGCAATATGCCTGATGGGACTCCTGCTCCAGAAGGTGTTTTTGCTTATGTCATTCACATCCTTTCAGAGAACAATAAAGTGTACGATTTTAAAGGCACGTTTAGTTTAATTCGTTAATTGACTTGATTAAGTCCAATTTTGCCTTTTTCGGTAGAAGTAATTGTTTATATTTTCTGAATTTTGTTTCTTTAGAATCAGATAAAAATATTAACCATGAAAAGAAAATTACTTATAGTTGTTTTTTGCATTGTAAGTTTTGCTAGTTATTCGCAAACAATCAAAGTATTATTTGATGCAAAAAAGGCCGAGATGGCTGCTAATACAGATTGGGTTGTAGATGCCGATTTATATAATATTGGTACGGGAACAGGAGGTATAATGACCGTGGGTGCTGGTAATGAAGCCAATCCTCAGCGTTACCCTACTCCAGCACAAAGTGGGATTACTTCTACAACTGCAGAAACATATTGGAAAGGGGCATTATCTTCTTGGGGTGTTGCCTGTGCAAAGTTGGGTTATACGGTAGAAACACTTCCTAATAGCGGAACGATTTCATACGGCAATACTGCCAACGCTCAAGATTTAGTAAACTACAAAGTTTATGTTGTTTGTGAGCCAAACATTAAGTACACAACGGCAGAAAAAACAGCACTCATGCAATTCGTTCAAAATGGAGGCGGTTTATTCATAATAGCAAATCATAATAATTCAGACAGAAATAATGATGGATGGGACGCATTAAAAATCTGGAACGATTTCTTTAGCACGAACGGAATAAAAGTAAATCCTTTCGGATTCACCTTCGACCTTTCTAATTTTTCTCAAACAACAACAAATTTTGCAAATCTTCCTACCAACACAATACTTCACGGTTCTGCTGGAAATCCATATCGAATGAAATTTTCAAGTGGAACCTCTATGACCCTAAATAAAACAGCAAATTCAAACGTGTTAGGATTAGTTTATAAAACAGGTTCTTCTACAACTGGCTTAACAGGATGTATGTTTGCAAGTTCTAAATACGGAAATGGTAAAGTTGTAAGTATTGGTGATAGTTCACCTCCAGATGATGGAACAGGCGATACTGGCGATGCCTTATATACGGGATGGAGTGTTGATGCCGGAGGCGATCATGCACGAATTATTATGAATGCTACAATCTGGTTGACAAATACAGCAGCTCGTTTTGGCGATGAGGAGACTAGTAATTTCGTAAACGTCTGGCCTAATCCATTCAATGAAGAATTGAATGTAAGTTTTTTAAATGACAATATTGAGACTGCAGTTATTTCATTGTATGACTTAAGTGGAAGAATGATTTCAACTCAAGAATACCAAACAATGGATGGAGTTAATCAAATTACTGTTGCTGGTAATGAATTATCAAAAGGATCTTATATCGTTACTATTTCAAAAGGTGGTAATATGATTAGCAAGAAAGTGATGAAATTTTAATTTCATAAAAAAAGGGACTTCGGACCCTTTTTTATTTTGAACATATATCGTAATATTGCAATATTAAAATACAATGGGAATAACTAAATCGGAACATTATACTACTAAACAAAATCAGCTTGCAGTTTTGTTAAAAGCAATTGCTCATCCTGCTCGCATTGCAATTATTGAATATTTATTAAAAAAAGAAGAATGTATCTGTAATGATTTAGTTAATCATCTTCCGCTCTCCCAGCCTACCGTTTCACAGCATTTAAAAGAATTAAAAAACGCTGGAATCATTAAAGGAAGTATTGAAGGAACTTCTGTTTGTTATTGTCTTGATGAAAAGTCGATGGCGATAATAGAAAACTATTTTTCAATTATGAATAATAAACTCAAACAAACAAAATCGAACTGTTGCTAAAACATTTTTATGAAAATATCTGAATTTCTTTATGCCCTATCTGGATTAGAATCGTTGGTTATTACCAATGAAAACGGCCAGCCTATCCCCGCTCATTTTCATGTTACGGAAGTTGGACAAACAACAAAGAACTATATTGATTGCGGAGGAACGGTGAGAGAAGATAAATGTATATCCATGCAATTATGGGTTGCTGAAGATGTTGACCATCGCTTATCGCCGCAAAAGTTAGCCACCATCATTTTACAATCAGCTAATCTGTGGAATCAAGAGGATTTACCAATAGAAATGGAGTATCAAGAAAATACTATTGGAAGATACGATGTAGCATTTAGCAACGGAACTTTTCAATTAATATCAAAGCAAACAGCCTGTTTAGCTCCAGACCAATGTGGCATACCTCAAGAAAAAACAAAAGTAAAATTATCAGAACTGAATACAACAACTTGTAAACCTGGCAGTGGTTGCTGCTAAACAAATATGGAATTAGTAAGAAAATACAAAAAACCAATTGTAATTATTGCTGGCCTTATTGCTTTGAATATTGCGTATGGCTTCGACCCTCGATTTACTCTCATTAACCTTCTATGGCTATTGGTATGAAAAAGAATATTCTTGTTTTATGCACGGGCAATAGCTGTCGTAGTCAGATGGCGCATGGATACCTACAACATTTTTATGGTAATAAAATGAATGTGTACAGTGCGGGAATAGAAACCCATGGAGTTAATCCGAGAGCCATTGCAATTATGAAAGAAGATGATATTGATATTTCGAATCACACTTCTAACAACGTTAATGAGTATTTAGAAATCCCGTTTGATTTCATCCTTACAGTATGCGATCACGCAGCAGAAAATTGTCCGTATATACCAGGCAATGCTATTCGAATTCATCATTCCTTTTCAGATCCATCAAAACTACACGGAACAGAAGATGAAATACATCAAGCCTTTGAGAAAACTCGAAATGAGATTAAAGAATACTGTGCTAATTTGAAAGATAAAATCAACGCGTAATTAAAATACTATACCGCAGATAACAATCTTACGCATTTTTAATTCTTGTCCTGGAGTTAAAGCAGTACCAGGAATAATATTATTCATCTGATAAAGTTTTTTCTGACGAACACCGTATGCTTGTGCAATATCATACATTGTTTCACCTTCACGAATGGTATAAGTTTCTACCTCTGCTCTACCCTTTTTAGGTTTTACGAAAACGATATCGCCAATATGTAGAATGTCATTTTTCTCAGCTTCATTATACTCTAAAATTTGCCATAATTCTAGATTATATTGCTTAGCTATTTTTAAATAGGAGTCTGATTTTTCAACGTAAACGAAAGGAATATTATTAATCGTTGCTAAACCATTTAATACTTTCACACGTGGAGTAATTTTTACTTTAATCGGTTTGTTATCTTCATTCACCACCTCTTTTTTCTTCTCCTTGTGCTTCTCTTCTTTGTTATCGGCAATTGGCAAAGGCGTACCTCCCTGATCTAAAACCTGCAGATTATAACGCTCGATTATTTCAATTAATTTATCTGCATAAGCAGGATTTGTTGCGTAACCGGCTTGCTTCAATCCTTTAGCCCAACCTTTATAATCATCGATTTGTAAATCAAATAGGAACTTATAGCGATCGCGGGTTCGCAAAAAATTACTGTGATCATCATACGATTCTTCTACTGAAGTATACTTACGAAAACATTCATTGGGTGCATCATCATCCATGTAGTAGGTATCACCACCCCAATCTTTATGACACTTAACACCAAAATGATTTTTTGCCACTTTCGCGAGGGAACTATTTCCATAATCAGACTCAAACATTCCTTGGGCCATGGTTATAGAAGCAGGCACTCCTGTCTTTTTCATATCAGCAATTGCTGCTTCTTTAAACTGTGCGATGTACTGTTCAGCTGTTAAACGAGGTTCATCTTGAGCAAATGAATAAGAACTAACTAAAGTTATAAGACTTAATAGAAGGGCAAACTTTTTCATAACTCAAAGTTACAACAGATTGAAAATAGATTAACAGTTGTAAAACGTGTTAATCAACATGGTATTGTTAATCGATATGCAGGTATTGCAAACCACCTGTATGAATCGCCAATAGGTTATCATTACTTGAAAAAAATCCATTCGTAACCATATCATAGATAGCCCAAAACATTTTTCCAGTGTAAATAGGCTCAATTTCAAAATCGTTAAGCTGATTAAAATCGCTGACAAATCGAATTAGATTTTCAGGAACTTTAGCATAACCCCCATGATGATAGCCATCGTGAATTTTGTAATTGGAAAATATTTTATTTGTAGATGAATTCGCTAAAAACTGTTCAAGATTATTTTGAAGATAATCGACAGCTTTTAGCACAGCAATTCCGTGGATTGCTTGACTTGAATTTGCACCTCTAACAATTCCAGCCATAGTAGCACCAGTTGCGATGGGTAAAACAACATGGTTATAATCAGCAGGAATTAAATCTGCGATTTTCTCACAACCTTTTACAGCCAACTGATTGGAGCCTCCTTCGGGAAGGATTAATCGATTTTCAAATTGATTAAAAAACTCATGATTAAAATTCTCGCATAAGTCGCGATATAGTTGCGAATGCACGAAATTAATTTCAACCCCTAATTTACGTAAACGCGCTAGCGTTATGCTTCTTTCAACCATACTTTCATCACCACGAACCATGGCAATAAAACGCTTTTCAGGAAACTGACTTTTTAATGAAGCGAATGCAGCCAGGTGATTTGAAAAGGAACCTCCGAAGGTGATTATGGTTTGATGGTTTTCTTTTTTTACTTCGTCGATATTGAACAACAACTTAAAAAACTTATTCCCACCTAAATTTAAATCGATTGCATCCAAACGCAAGACAAAAACATTGCTGATATCTGAATCAGGGAATGTTACTTTTTGAATGGGGATAAATTGATGTTGGAGCATGGAGGGTAAAAATAAGGGATTAGATTGAATTTTAATTTTAATCATCGTATCTTTTCGTCCCGCAAAGCATCGGGTTTAAACCCGATGCTTAATTGAAATTATTCCCCAAAAAATCCACTACCTTCACATCATGAATCCAAATAATTACATCGAATTCAACAAAGCATCGTGGAATCAAAAAACACAATTGCATTTTGATTCTGAATTTTATAATAACGCTGCATTTATTGATGGAAAGAATACACTGAATGAAATTGAACTAACCCTACTCGGTGATGTGCGCGGAAAGAAAATCTTACATCTGCAATGTCATTTCGGACAAGATACGCTTTCGCTACAACGGATGGGCGCAAACGTTACTGGGGTCGATTTTTCAGAGGCGGCAATTGAAAAGGCAAAACTTTTAAATGATCAACTCGGACTTAATGCAAATTTTATCTGTTGTGATTTATACAGCTTGCCCGATTATTTGCAAAACGAAAAGTTCGATATTGTTTTTACTAGCTACGGAACAATTGGCTGGTTACCCGATATTGATAAATGGGCAAGTATTGTAGCTCAGTATTTAAGGCCAGATGGCAAATTTATTTTTGCGGAGTTTCATCCTGTTATCTGGATGTATGATAACGACTTTACTAAAATTACTTACTCCTATTTTAAGCAAGATGCAATCATAGAAACAGAATCAGGTTCCTATGCATCTCGTGACAGCGGCGAACCATTTACTACTATTACGTGGAATCATTCGATTGGTGAAGTGGTGAGTGCTTTAACTAAACAAGGACTAAAAATTACTCACATGCAGGAATATGATTATTCGCCTTATAACTGTCTCACCTATTTGACCGAGTCGGAACCAGGAAAATTCAGAATTAAGGACTTAGACAAGATGGTTCCGATGGTGTATTCGTTGGTGTCTAGTCTATAATCCTACATAAACATTGCTTTAAAATCTGAGGCTGATTCAGTACCTTTGCCCCATGGGATTTGCTGATAAATTTGATAAGGAGGATTATTACCTTTCGCCGGAAGGTTTTATTGTTTTTACAGAGAAATACCATTTGAAAAGAGGTCATTGTTGTCAGAGTGGTTGCAAGCATTGTCCTTGGGATTACAAGAATAAAATGCAGAAGAAAAAGAACCCCGACGCAGACGCAACGAGGTAAATAAATGAACGAGATTTTAAACTTAAATTAAATACATGCGTTAGGGATTGTCATGAAGTAGTAACACTTCATGATTAATTATCAAGTCCCCAAGCAATATAAAAAAGAAACTATGATTACTTCAACCAATCAGGAAAAACTGGATTTATCTAAAACGAAAACGCCAACTGGCACCACCTTAAATTGTAAAGGATGGATTCAAGAAGCCGCTTTGCGTATGTTACATAACAACCTCGATCCCGATGTGGCAGAGCGCCCAGAGGATTTAATTGTATATGGCGGACGTGGGAAAGCAGCTCGTAATGTGGAGTCGTTTAATTTAATTGTGAAAGCGCTAAAAGAATTGAACGATGATGAAACATTAGTTGTGCAGAGTGGAAAGCCTGTTGCGATTCTTCCAACACATAAGGATGCTCCTCGTGTAGTAATCAGCAATTCGCAGTTAGTACCGAAGTGGGCAACATGGGAGCATTTTGATGAGTTAGAGAAGAAAGGGTTGATGATGTATGGACAAATGACTGCTGGCTCGTGGATATATATTGGCTCGCAAGGAATTGTTCAAGGTACGTATGAAACTTTTAATGCTGTGGCAGAAAAACATTTTGGTGGTTCGTTAAAAGGACGCTTATGTGTTACAGCAGGCTTAGGTGGTATGGGTGGAGCTCAACCATTAGCCATCACCATGGCAGAAGGTGTTTGCCTTGCTGCAGAGGTTGAAGAATGGCGCGCACAAAAGCGTATCGAGACGCGTTACTTAGACGTGATTGAACATGATATTGATAAAGCAATTGATTTAGCGTTGGAGTTTAAAGCGAATGGAGAGAATAAATCGATTGGTGTTATTTGTACTGCAGTAAAATTATTACGCCGCTTGAAAGAGCGCGGAATTGTTCCTGATGTATTAACTGATCAAACATCGGCGCACGATCCATTAGTTGGTTATTTACCAGAAGGTTTATCAAATGAAGAAGCGAATGTATTACGTGAAAAAGATCCGAAGCATTTAGTAGACATGAGCTACGATGCAATGGCAGAGCACGTACAGTTGATGTTGGATTTACAGTCAATGGGAGCAATTACATTTGACTATGGAAATAATTTAAGAGCTCGTGCGCAAGAGCGTGGAATTAAAAATGCATTTGATTTCCCTGGTTTCGTACCAGCATATATTCGTCCGTTGTTTTGCGAAGGAAAAGGTCCGTTTAGATGGGCAGCTTTATCAGGAGACCCAGAAGATATTCGTGTAACGGATGAGGCTATCCTAAATTTATTCCCAGATAATGTTGGATTACATCGTTGGATAAAAATGGCACAGGAGCGGATTGCGTTTCAAGGATTACCTGCTCGTATTTGCTGGATTGGACAAGGTGATAGAGAGAAAGCAGGTTTATTGTTTAATGAATTAGTTAGAACTGGAAAAGTAAAAGCACCGATTGTAATTGGTCGTGATCACTTAGATACTGGTTCTGTGGCTAGCCCTAACCGTGAGACAGAAGCGATGTTAGATGGATCGGATGCTGTTGCAGACTGGCCAATATTAAATGCGTTGATTAATACAGCTGGTGGTGCATCGTGGGTAAGCTTACATCACGGTGGTGGTGTTGGAATGGGATATTCTATTCACTCAGGAATGGTGATTGTTGCTGATGGAACTGCTGATGCAGATGCGCGTTTGAAGCGTGTATTACATAACGATCCAGGTATGGGAGTTATTCGCCATATGGATGCAGGTTATGATATTGCATTAGACACTGCAAGAAAACATCGTTTAGATATTCGCGAGCGTTTGAAATAAAATTCAGTATTAAAAAGTAACCCCGTAGTACGTACTACGGGGTTTTTATTGGTTTGAAGTTTTACTATTTCACTTTGATGATGCGCGTAGAGAGTGTGATATTCTCATTTTTCACTTCTAAGAAATAAACACCTTCGGGAAGATTATTTGTTTCTAGTTGATTATCGCGGCTATTAAAATGCTCTACTGATTTTGTCTGAACAATTTGTCCAAGTGGATTAATTAAATTGATAACAACTTGCTTTCCGTTAAATGTTGGACAATTTACCGTGATGGTATTTTTAAATGGATTAGGAGCAGCTGTTAGCAAACTACTATTCGACACATATCCGATACCGGTAGTATTGATAGTAACGCATCCGTTTACAATTGCATGATTAGCTTCTTCGTAATCTGAATTGACAGCTGAGTAAAAATCATCAATACAAACTAAAGTCGAAGTAGTAGATTGATAATACACTCTGAACATTGGAACAGCTACCGTTTGTTTAGTTAAGGACACTTCGTCAATTGCCAATGCCACTACTCTACCGTTTGAAGGAACAAAGGCAATGTAAGGGTTAAACAAAGGACTAATATTTTTAATTGAATCAATGATTAATCCGGAGATATGAAAATCTACACCAAGTAATCGCCCATCAGGATTAGCAATAGCTACATCAATAAATTTGTTTTGTGTATTGACACTGTCGATGCTGATGTAAACCGTTTGCAAAACATTCTTTAAATTTTTAGGAAAGTCGCAATGCGAATGCGTGATACTTGTCCCGTTCGGATGCGTATGCGTTCCAGCAGAATCACGAATACAACCATTCAATTTAGCTGCATCAGTTACTGTTAATTTGTTGTCACCATTTAAATCGTTGCAAGGCGTTACATTAGCAAGGTTAACAATATCGATACAATAGTTAATTAAATCGATTGAATCACGATCAGCATCAATATCCCAATCGCCGGACAAACGAGAACCATTACAATCACCAATACAATCTTTCTTTGCCAAACCGAATGTATCTCCTAAACAATCAACAATAGGAACACACGATGGTGTATTATTAAGTGTTGCGACAATATTACCCGTCGCTCGTGATAAATTAAAGCACATATACGCCACGTTATTCGAATAATCCGTTTCTACATGTCCGAGTTTATCTGGCGACTGGTCCCAATTTACTTTAACAACTAATGTATATTTTCCATCAGGAACATCGGTAATATCTATCCATTGACAAGATAAGCCTGAGCTATACTCATCGGCACATCCCGCAGAGATACCCATATTTCCACAGCCATATTTTGCAGTACCTGTGAAGCACATTAAATCAAGTACACAAAATCCATTTTTAAAACCGACTTGCATTTCATTTTGCAGAGAGTCATACAGTTCATACTTCGCATATCCTGCATAATGCCAGTGTCCGTGGCAGTTATCAAAAACAAATTGCGAGTTTCCTGTTTGTGGCGGACCGATATAATAATCTTGATCACCATCGTTGGAAATACGTGTTGTAAAATTAATTATATCACGTTGACCATATCCTGAAGTACATCCTTCGCCAATTAAACAAACATCGTTACCATTGATTGAAGAAACATAAAGTGAATTGCGTAATACATTTTGATCAACAACTAAATCAGGACCGTGATTACAATTTGGATCGCCTGGGTATATACATGTATTGTTGTCAATACTTGCAAGCGGATTAAAATTACATGCAGTAGAATCCATGCAGCCCACAATAGGTCCGCCATAAGTAATTTGCCACGTTATGTTGCTATCAATACAAGACGAATCACCACCCACACGTATGTAATAAGTTTGACCAGCCTGTAAACCAGCAGGCAAGTATGATTGAATACCACAAGCATCATCATTGTAGTAAATTGTTCCATACTGAAGTGAATCCCAGACTAAATTATTGCAATGATCATACACCCAAAGTCGTGTATTGCAGGTATTATCCGGAAAGCATGCGCTAATATTAAACATACCAGTAGAATCTGGAGTAAACTCATACCATGTTGATGCACCTACTGAATTATAAATTGTGTCCTGATAAGCAGTAAATGCGTCGCTGCAATAAGACCCTGGAGGACAATTAACATAAGAGGTCGCAGAATACGTAAACTGTCCTCCACTATCAGCTACTGCTCCATTCACCGACAAAGTATAATGACCGATTCCGTAGTTACAGCAAATACCATCACCATAGGAATCCTGAATAATAAATTTTACACAAGTACCCGTAGGAACACAGATTGAATCAGCATAAAATGATGCGACTGCCATACCTTGTTGGCTTGAAAGTAAGATAGCACCGGTATTGTTATATAGACTCCAACTTGTTTCCTGGGGATAATTATCAGTTAAAAGTTCGACTTTGATAAGGTCATAACCGGCAGGACACTGTGCTTTTAAAGCAGTTGAAAATGAAAAACAAAAGAGAATCAATGCGATAATTCGGATGTATTTATTCATAAGTAAATTTTGATTTTCAATATTAAGCATTTTTTCAATTACTACAGTGATTAAAAAAGTCTCGATTTGTTAAAAACTATTTATTAAAAATTAGACTTAATAGCCATTAAAATTCCATTCATCAGAAAGTGAAGATGTATATTTGTGGCTTATGTCAGAATATTTACAACAATTAAACGAAGCGCAGTGTGATGCAGTTGTTCAGACAGAGGGCCCAGTGATGATTATTGCAGGTGCAGGCTCAGGAAAAACAAGAGTATTAACCTTTCGAATAGCACATTTATTAAATAACGGCGTTGATGCATTTCAGATATTGGCTTTAACATTTACGAATAAAGCTGCACGTGAAATGAAAGAGCGGATCAATAAGGTAGCAGGAACAGAAGCGAAGAACTTATGGATGGGTACATTTCACTCGGTATTTGCGAAAATTTTACGCATTGAAGCAGATAAAATTGGATTTCCGACCAACTTTACTATTTACGATAGTGATGATAGTAAAAGTTTGATGCGCGATATTTTGAAAGAGCAAAATTTAGATGATAAAACATACAAACCTTCTGTTGTTTTAAATCGTATTTCTAGTGCAAAAAATAATTTATACAACTGGCAGCAATATGCTCATAATCCAGAAGTATTAAGTGAGGATAAAAGCACTGGCCGCCCGCTAACAGCTACACTTTTTGAGATGTATAGCAAGCGTTGCTTTAATGCATCGGCTATGGACTTTGATGATATTTTGTACTACACCTGGAAATTATTTCAAGACCATCCAGATGTATTGTACAAGTATCAGAATAAATTCAAGTACATCATGGTGGATGAGTTTCAAGACACCAACTATGTGCAGTATGTAATCGTAAGAAAATTATCTGCGCAACATCAGAACATCTGTGTGGTAGGTGACGATGCACAAAGTATTTATGCATTCCGCGGAGCAAATATTCAGAACATTTTAAATTTTGAAAAAGATTATCCTGAATTAAGAACTTTTAAGCTTGAGCAAAATTACCGCAGCACAAAAATGATTGTTCAAGCTGCGAATAGTATAATTGCTAAGAATAAACATCAATTAAAAAAGGATGTTTGGACCGATAATCACTACGGTGAAAAAATTAAAGTAATTAAATCGCTTTCTGATAATGAAGAAGGCAACATGGTTGCTAATTCCATTTTTCAGGAGAAGATGAACCATCAATTGCACAATAAAGACTTTGCTATTTTATATCGTACCAATGCACAGTCGCGATCGATGGAAGAAGCATTAAGACGATTAAATATTCCTTATCGTGTCTATGGCGGCACTTCGTTTTACAATCGAAAAGAGATTAAAGATTTATTAGCTTATTTCCGCTTAGCAATTAATCCAAGTGATGAAGAAGCAATCAAACGAATCATTAACTACCCTACTCGAGGAATTGGAAAAACAACGCTCGATAAATTAGTTGCAACAGCAGTCAATGAAGGAAAAAGTTTGTGGGAGATTTTATGCAATGTTGAAACAGGAACAACACAATTAAACTCTGGAACAAGAGAAAAGATTAGTGCATTTGCCACGATGGTAAAGAGTTGGCAAATCATGTTGCCTACGCATAACGCTTACGATTTAGCTCATCATATTGCAGGTGCTTGCGGATTACTTACCGAATTATATGCTGATAGAACGCCAGAAGGAATTAGTCATTACGAAAACGTGCAAGAGTTATTGAATGGTATTAAAGAGTTTTGTGATTCAGGAGAAGTTCCGTTAGAAGTGCCATCTGCTGAAATAGCACAGAATGGTATTAGAACATTGGATTTATACTTACAGGATATTGCATTGCTGACAGATGCTGATAATGATAAAGATGATGATGATAATAAAGTCATGCTAATGACTATTCATAGTGCTAAAGGATTAGAGTTTATGAATGTTTATGTTGTTGGAATGGAGGAGGCTTTATTTCCATCACAACTAGCCTTGAATTCACGTACGGAGTTAGAAGAAGAGCGAAGATTATTTTATGTAGCGGTTACTCGTGCTGAACGCAAACTGACATTATCGTATGCGGTGAGTCGTTATAAATGGGGCAACCTGGTTAACTCAGCTCCAAGTCGTTTTTTAGAGGAGATTGATGAAGATTGCTTAGAAATTATAAATACAGTTCCGAAAGCCAGAACATTTAATGATGATGATACGCGTAGCTCATGGGGAGGAGGAAATAACTTCGGAATGAAGCAGCGGTATACGAATCAAAATGGGCTGCAGAAAAAGACGGAAACTCCGAAAAATACTGCTCCTCCAAAACCAAGTGGTATTCCCGTAGGATTTAAAAAAGTAACCAACGCGCAACCTGCTTCAAGTACAAGCAACAGCGACTTTGTAGCGGATGAACCTTCGAAGATTCAGGTGGGCATGAATGTGAATCACCAGCGCTTTGGCAATGGACAAGTAATAAGCATTGAAGGCAGATTTCCCGACAGTAAAGCAATCATATTATTTGAACAGGAAGGGCAGAAGCAACTCTTACTTAAGTTTGCCAAACTTAAAATTCTGAATTAAGCAAAAATTGTTGTACCTTGCGTGTTGAAATTTAACTAGAATTATTTTCTCTTTGAAATAATAATCGGTTAATTTTGTTGTTATGCAGTTATTGTGTTTGATAACAGACTGCTCTAAAATCAAGAATTATTTTAATTAATGGAATATAACACATCCCGAGCATCGCTCATTTTTCCCGAATACGGACGCGCCATTCAAGAAATGGTGAATTATGCAAAAGAATTACCTACTAAAGAAGAGAGGACTGCTGCTGCTAAAACAATTGTAAACGCCATGGCTGTTTTACATCCCCAGCAAAAAGACATGACAGACTACCGTCATAAATTATGGGATCATTTGTTCATTATTGCTGACTTTAACCTTGATTGCGAATCACCTTACCCAATGCCTGATCCAGAGATTGTGAGTAAGAAGCCTAAACCTATTACTTATCCGCAAAAGAATATCCGCATGCGCCACTATGGAAGCATTGTTGAGAAAATGATTGCAGAAGCAAAGAATATGGAAGAAGGTGCAGAGCGTGAAAGCGTAATAGAGCAAATTGCGAATTTTATGAAGATGAGTTATCTTACATGGAATCGTGATACGGTTAGTGATGAATTAATTTTTGATCAATTGAAAGAATTTTCGGGTGGGTTATTATCGGTGAAAGAAGATACAAAGCTGGCAACTAAGTTTGTCGATTTACAAGACACCAGCAGAAATCGTAATCACCATAACAACAATAACAAAAATCATCGCTCAGGTAAAAAACGTAATGGATTTAACCGTGGAAAATAATTTAACAGAAGTGGCTACAGGAACAAGTTTTGAAATTATTGGAGGAACTAAACTATCAGGTAGTATAGAACCTCAAGGTGCAAAAAACGAAGCATTACAAGTGCTATGTACCGTATTACTCACCAATGAGCGAGTAATTATTGAAAACGTTCCGGAAATCAGAGATGTATTAAAGCTGATTGAACTCCTTGAAAAAATGGGAGTTGTTGTTGAGCGAATCAAAGCAAATGTTTATTCGTTTGAAGCATCGAATGTAAACATGGACTATCTGCAAACGAAAGAGTTTGCTAAGTTAGCCTCTGCCCTACGTGGTTCAATTATGATTGTTGGTCCGTTGTTAGCCCGCTTTGGCAAAGCAAGTATTCCGAAGCCAGGTGGTGATAAAATCGGACGTAGAAGATTAGATACGCACTTTATAGGATTTCAAAGTTTAGGTGCAAAGTTCGACTTCGACGGAACAGAGAACTTTTTTACTGTAGAAGCAAAGGAACTGAAAGGTACTTACATGCATTTAGATGAGGCCTCAGTTACTGGAACTGCAAATATTGTCATGGCGGCTGTAATGGCTAAAGGCACGACTACGATCTATAATGCAGCCTGCGAACCTTACTTGCAACAGCTTTGCAAAATGCTAAATGCAATGGGCGCAAAAATTACCGGTATTGGTTCAAACATGCTGGTAATTGAAGGGGTAGAAAAAATGCATGGAACGCAGCATCGTATTTTGCCTGATATGATTGAAGTGGGTTCCTTCATTGGACTAGCAGCAATGACACAGAGCGAATTAACGATTAAAAATGTAGGATTACAACATTTAGGAATTATACCAGCTACTTTTCAGCGTTTAGGAATTAAAATGGAATTCAGAGGGGATGATATTTACATTCCTGCTCAGGAGAAATATGAAATTGATACTTTCATTGATGGCTCTATCTTAACGATTGCCGATCAGATCTGGCCAGGTTTTACTCCGGATTTAATCAGTGTTGTTTTAGTAACAGCAACACAGGCGGTAGGTACAGTATTGATTCATCAGAAAATGTTCGAGAGTCGTTTGTTCTTCGTAGATAAGTTGATTGATATGGGCGCTCAGATCATTTTATGCGACCCACATCGTGCAACAGTTATTGGATTAGGAAGAAAGCATCCATTAAAAGGAATTCAAATGACCTCTCCTGATATTCGTGCAGGGGTAGCCTTATTGATTGCGGCTATGTCGGCTAAAGGCAAGAGTGTTATTCATAATATTGAACAAATTGATAGAGGGTACGAACGCATTGACGAACGATTAAATGCATTAGGTGCTCAAATAAAAAGAATTTAATTTCGTTGGTATTATATTTGCCAACGGGCCGCGACTAAAAAAAACAGACATATGAAAAAACTTCATTTAATTACATTAATCTCTGCGATTACCATTTCAGCAATTACTTTCATTTATTGCGAGGCGCAGGATGCAAAAACAGGAACAAAAGTAGGAGACAAAGCAATTGACTTAGCTTTCACTACACCTGAAGGAAAAACATTAGCCTTGTCATCATTAAAAGGCAAAGTGGTATTATTAGATTTTTGGGCAAGCTGGTGCGGTCCATGCAGAAGAGAGAACCCAAATGTGGTTGCTGCATACAACAAGTACAAAGATTCAAAATTCGTTAACGGAAAAGGATTCACAATTTACAATGTATCGCTTGATAATAACAAAGACGCTTGGATGAAAGCTATTCAGCAAGATGGTTTAGTTTGGCCAAACCATGTAAGCGACTTAGGTGGATGGCAAAGTCGCGGTGCCCAGATTTACGGAGTAAATTCAATCCCAGCTAACTATTTAATTGATGGCAGAGGTGTCATTGTTGGAACAAACCTAAGAGGACCAGCATTAGATCAAAAATTAGAAGAGTTATTGTCAAAATAACCGAATTCAACAGCATTTTAAAAGCTCCGTATTTCACGGGGCTTTTTTATTTAATTTTGTCTGCCAATTTGACCTCAATTATTGAGTGGCAAAAAAATTGACTGCGGCGCGCGCCAAAAATTTATCAATCAACCATGAATAACGAAAATAATCAACCACAAAACGAGCAGCAGGATCAGCTAGCAGAAGAACTAAAAATGCAGTCCGAAGCAGAAGCATCAGAGCAGGCACCAATTGAAGAGATGAATGAGCTTGACAGCTTAAAAAAATCATTACAGGAAAGTAACGAAAAGCATATCCGCCTTTACGCTGATTTTGAAAATTACAAAAGAAAAATGCAGAAGGACAGAATCGAATTGATTTCTTCAGCAAGTAAAGAAGTAATTACTAATCTACTTCCTGTTTTAGATGATTTTGATAGAGCAATTCAAGCAGATAAAGACAAACAATTAAGCGAAGGTGTTTTATTGATTCATCAAAAACTAGTTAGGACACTAACTGCTAAGGGACTTAAAGAAATGGAATGCATGGGCAAGGAATTCGACTCTGATTTTCACGAAGCAATAACCATGATCCCAGTAGAAGATGAATCGATGAAAGGGAAAATTGTAGATGTATTAGAGAAAGGATATTCTATCAATGACAATGTAATTCGAAACCCTAAAGTAGTAGTAGGAAATTAATTTTATGGTAAAGAGAGATTTTTATGAGGTATTGGGCGTTTCGAAGTCGGCCTCAGAATCAGAAATAAAGAAAGCTTATCGTCAGATGGCTTTAAAATATCATCCCGACAAAAATCCCGATGATAAAGATGCAGAAGAGAAATTCAAAGAGGCAGCAGAAGCATACGAAGTATTAAGCAACCCTGAGAAAAAATCACGTTATGATCAATATGGTCATGCTGGAATGGGTGGCGCAGGAAGTGGTGGCTATGGCGGCGGAATGAACATGGATGATATCTTCAGTCAGTTTGGAGATATTTTCGGAAATGGTGGCGGCAATCCGTTTGAAAGCTTTTTTGGAGGTGGTGGTAGAGGAAGATCGCGTACTGTAAATAGAGGAAGCAACCTTCGTATCAAAGTAAAGCTGACACTTGAAGAAGTATTGAATGGTGTTGAGAAGAAGATAAAAGTCAACAAAGCAATTTCATGTAATACATGTGGTGGCTCGGGTGCGCAAGCAGGAAGTGGATCATTTAACACTTGCGGTACTTGTAAGGGTGCAGGACAAGTAAAACGTGTTACGAGCAGTTTCCTAGGTCAGATGCAAACAATTACTACCTGCCCTACTTGTAATGGTGAAGGACAAACAATCGTTAATAAATGCAAGGCTTGTACAGGAAGTGGTACACAACAATCAGAAGAGGTAATCAGTATTCAGATTCCTGCGGGAGTTGCTGAAGGCATGCAGTTAAATGTCCAAGGCAAAGGTAATGCAGCTGAGCGCGGAGGAATTCCAGGCGATTTATTAGTGATAATTGAAGAAGTAGAACATCCGAGCTTAGTTCGCGATGGCGATCATTTAATACACGATTTATACATCAGCTTTATTGATGCGACTTTGGGAACATCGGTAGAAATCCCTACGTTGGATGGAAAAGCGAAAATCAAAATAGAACCTGGTACACAAGGTGGTAAAGTATTACGATTAAAAGGCAAAGGACTACCATCAGTGAATTCACATTACAAAGGAGATATATTGGTAAACATCAATGTCTGGACACCTCAGCAATTAAGTTCAGAAGAGAAAAAGATTTTAGAAAAATTACGTGAGAGTGAAAACTTCAAACCGAATCCTGGTAAAGGCGACAAAAGTTTCTTTGAAAGGATGAAAGAATATTTCCATTAAAAACATCAAGCGAAGACTAACCCTCTTCGCTTTTTTATTTACGCTCGTATAGCGGAAGATTTAATTTCTTTGCTATTGCTTGTGCAGTATGTAATCCTCCTTCTGTAAAAGGCCAATAATAAAGTGCTTTTATAGGATGCTGCTTTCTTATTTCCTCAATAGCTTGAATAGTTACCGCTTGCGCATAACCCTTATGACGATATTCATCTAATACTAGCGCAGAGCAAAGATAAACAGCATCATATTTCTGATTGGGCTCCGTTAGTTCATATAATCCCTTTTCATTTATTTCATGATGAATGAATTGATTCATTATGCTAGTGTTGGTTGGTATTAATAATACCCATAAGACTGGACCATCACCAAAATCTTTATCGCTTAAAGTGGCAGGATGGATTGACTGCAATTTTTCAATTACCTCTTCACTGACGTCGAGTTGTTCGGGATCTTGACGAACGGCAAATACTTCATCTGCCAACGCAATTAATCGTTCATAGTTTGATTTCACATTTCAAAGCTAATACTAAAAGAGTAATAAGATCATATGATTATTAGTTGTATAAAAATAAATAATAGCCATAATCAAAAGTTTTGTGACAACTAAAGTCAAAACCTTGCAGGTATAAAACCAAGTCAGTTACTTTGAAATAAAAACAAATATGAGCACTTATCAGGAAAAATTATTTAAGGCTAAAGCAGACACTTTACTACTTACACTTATTGCAATTACCGGGTTTAATATATC
>JBKCGZ010000144.1:0-6733 GCA_046303115.1 Bacteroidota bacterium
CGCATTGTAGCTGGCATTGATCCAAATAATGAGAATATTGTTTACTTCTTCGGTCCAACACCGGGCTATGGTAAAGTGAGTACTGATTTCTTAGGAGATACACTTTACAATAGTTTATGGAAATACGAATATATATCAGGAACTGGTGCAGGTGCTGGTGGAGTATGGACTGATCTGTCTCAAAATTTACCTGGTAATATTGGAGTGTTTAATGGAATGAATACCCAAGGTGGTTATGATGTGGTGGTAAAAGTGATGCCTGGTAATTCAAACGCTGTATTCCTTGGTGGTACTAATATCTATCGTTCTACAACTGCATTTTCTGATTCATTGCATAATGATGTAATCGGAGGTTATGAGCCTGGTGCTGCATTACCTTTCGTGAATGAATATGAAGGACATCATCCTGATCAACATGTAATGGAATTCATTCCTTCTAATCCAGCGAAAATGTATTCTGCGAACGACGGAGGTATTGCTCGAACAGATGATTGTTTAGCATCGAACGTAGTTTGGAATGATTTAAATAATGGGTATATCACCTCTCAGTTTTATACAGTTACAATGGATATGAATGCTACGGACGATGTATTAATGGGAGGACTTCAAGACAACGGAACATATAGAACTACCAATGCTATTTCTACAGATCCATGGACACATCCTTTTGATGGTGATGGTTCTTATTGTGCTATCGGAAATGGAACAGAATACTATTTCTCAAAACAACAAGGACGTATTTACAAAACACATCTGGATGCGCAAGGTAACGTTACGGATTACCGAAGAATGGATCCTATTGGTGCAAGCAATTATCGTTTCATTGCTCCTTTCGTTTTAGATCCAAATAATAATGATTTGATGTATTTGTGTGCTGGAGAATCGATCTGGCGCAATGATGATTTAAGTGCTATTCAATTAACGAATCAATTTGATACTATCTCAACCAATTGGGTTCAGTTTCCAGATACATTGGCTATAACCGATGAAGTAATTACAGCTTTAGCAATTAGTAAAACTCCTGCAAACCGATTATACTACGGTACTAATAAGCGTAATATTTACCGTATCGATAACGCAAATGTTGGGATTCCTACGCGACAAACAATCACCTCTACTTTGTTTACTGCAACAGGTTATATCAGTTGTATCGCAGTTAATCCTGCTAACGCCGATGAAATTATGGTGGTGTTTAGTAATTATAATATTTACAGTTTATTCCATTCGAATGATGGTGGTCTCAATTGGACTAAAGTAGGAGGGAATCTCGAAGCAACTACTGGTGGAACTGGTAACGGACCTTCTTTACGTTGGGCTTCAATTTTACCTTTAGCTAATGGAGACAAAATTTATTTTGTAGGAGGTAGTACAGGTTTGTATGCTACAGCAACATTAAATGGACTTACTACAGTTTGGATTCAACAAGGTGCAAATACGATTGGTAAATCGATTGTGGATATGATGGCTGTTCGTCCTTCAGATGGATTAATTGCTGTTGCTACTCATGGTAACGGAATGTACTCAGCGCATATCACAAGTGTAAATGATATTACTTCGTTAGATGAATACAGTAAAATGGATTTTCAGATTTATCCTAATCCTGCTTCTAAATTTATCAATGTAAAATTACCTGTTGCAGATTTTGATGGACTAGTAAGTCGCTATGAGATTGTCAACGAAATAGGACAATCGATTGTTAATACTGATAATTCAAGATTCAACCAGGAATTTAAAATTGATGTAAGTGAGTATAAAAGTGGTGTTTACTATCTGAAGTTAATCAGCAATCAAGGAATAATCTTATCTACAAAATCATTTGTTGTTCGATGATTACCTCGAGAACACAAATTTTATAGGTCGAATAAATTTCTCGTAGTGAATATTTAGTAAATACATTCCATTGCTATTAGCGTTTAAAGGAATTGTATTATTAATACTACTGCTGCTGTAAATGATTTTACCTTCAGGATTTATTATTTCAACTCGTTTCACCTCATGTAAGCTTCCCTCTAGGTTTATAATGCCTGATTTCGAAATGTTAGATATGTGTACTTCATTATTTTGATTTTCGTACAATCCAGATTGAATGGTGGAAACCTGTAAAGTAAAGGTGTCTGTTTCATTGCAGCGATAGCCAACAAGTGTTACTGTGTAAGTGCCTCCTTGCTGATAAATATGGATAGGTGTTCCTGCATTCGATTGTTGGCCATCACCAAAGTCCCATAAAATAGAATCGCAATTTTGTGTTTGGTTCATGAATATTATTCCTGTTGATGAGAAATAGGAATAGGAAAAATCAACATCAACATCATAGTCGCCTACATTCCAGAAACCCAAACTATCATAAGCCACTAGCTTTGCAGCATTACGAATATTGGCAGCATCGGTGCTATCTAATGTACTCGCAAAAGTAATTGCAGTTGGATCTTTTCTAAAAACGATTGAATAAAAAGTGCAAGCAGCTGCATAGCTACCTGCTAAGGATGGATGACTTTCATCAGCACTATATAATTCGATTCCTGGAAAATTATTTCTGATGTATCTCCAAACAGCACCTACTGGTGAAACCAATGCACTATTCGTGTTAGCCATATTTTCATAACGCATACGCAACAAGCTGTCCATTCCAGAATAAGTGCATATCGGTGGCCAATTAGGACAATTGCTAGCATCTCCATTTTTGCGTCCCCATGTCATGTAAAAAACAGTTTCAGTACATGGATTAGCAACATTAATTAATGAGTCTAACGTTTTTGCATATGGGTAAACGGATGATTGTACTTGAGAAATAGGGAAGGAGGGTAACTGACTTTGCTCTTGTAAGACAACAAAATCAAAATTGCCTTGAGCGATTTTTTGCAAAGTCGTTGCATTAGTGCTATGAAGCTGAAAGGTGTATCCACCAATACAATTACTATCGTAAATCACACTATCTCCTGTAGATTGCGCTGCGTTGGATAATAAAGCAGGTAAATCATTCACATAAGTATAACTGTTCCCAATAAATAGGACTTTTTTAATTTGCTGTTGTGCTCTTGAATAATTAGCAATCAACAATAAAAGAAATAGCGATTTTATTTTCATCATGATACAAAAATAAAAAAGGGACTACAATGGTAGTCCCTTTTTTGTAAGATTTAGTTCAGAATTATTTGCTGAAATATAAACGAGTAATGAAGATACCATTACCATCATCTTTACCTGCATCTGATTCAACTCCTGATGCTACGAAAGTTAATTTCCAGCCATTCTTAATCATTTCATTGATTTTTGCTCCGATTACCGCATCGTTAGTAGCGATGTTTCCGAACTGAATACCAACCATTGAATAGAAGTTCAATAATTTAGTTTCTTTTAAGTTGTCACCAACATCTTTCAAGTCGCTACGCTTAACTTTGCTAGCATTTGACTTATCTCCATCGCGCTCAGTAGTCATAGCTTCGATATCAACTGTTCCTTGATTTTCGATAATTCTTGAACGACCTAATCCACCTGGTACGATAGATTCAACGATTGTGATTACTTTGAATTCTTGAGCAAATCCGATTGATGACATGCATAGGAATAGTGCTCCTAAGATTAATGATTTTTTCATTTTGTTTTGTTTTTCTGTTGTTTGTATAAATTAATTATTGTTTTACAATCTTAACAATTGAAGTCATTCCATTCATATCCATAACTTGAACAGAATAAACTCCACTACTTAAATTTCTTAAATCAACTGGCAATCCAATTTTAGTTGAATATGACTCGAAAGAAGAAACTAAATTTCCAAGGATGTCAAATACGCGAACGTTTACATTTCCTTCGTAAGATGTGTTGATTCTTACTAATCCGTTAGTTGGGTTTGGGAATGCATTAACAACATTATTTTTTGTAACTTGATTAATTCCAACTGCAGTTCCAGCATAACGATAAATACCATCAGTTAAAGGATCCGCTGAGAATCCACCAGCCCATCCTGTTAATGGACTAACCCAATCCATGGATGTGTATCCATCAGAAGTTCCTATTCCGTTAGTATCAACTAAAATCCAGCTAGTGCCATCATTTGCGCTATATGAGCTACCACGCCCTGTTGAACTAGCAGCACAACTAAACAAAACCGAAGTTCCTGGTACGTATGCTAAGTCACTATAAAAAGCTGGTCCTACCGGTGTAACTAATGTCCATGTAATACCACCATCAGTTGTTCTGTATAAAGTATTGATACCTGTTGAAGTTGATTTTGTGCAAACACCATTTAATGTATCTCTGAATGCGATAGCACTCACTGTATTCACATTTGAAACTACAGATTTTGCGGTCCAGTTAACACCGCCATCGTAAGAAATGTAAACACGTCCTTTATTTGTTCCAAACCAGATTTTGTTTCCAACAACAGTAAAGTCATTTACAATACCATATTCTCCACTTAGAGGTGCAGTAATATTAGCTTGCGGTAGGCGAGTCCAAGTTGCCCCACCATCTGTTGTAGAGTAAATTTCGTAATAGCCACCTACTGGATCGCCCATCGTCCATCCATTTAATGAGTCTGTAAAGTAAACTACATTTGGAAATGAAGCTGCGTTAGTATAAATACTACCTACGCCAAGTTGCGTCCAAGTAGCACCCATGTCAGTAGTTTTAAAAATACCACCGCCACCAAGCGTGTTGTTATACATTGCTGCATAGCACATGTTTTCGTTTACTGCAGAGATGTTTGAGAAACGGAAATTGGTATCTGCAGTCACTAAACCTGCATTCCATGTTGTTCCTCCGTCAGTTGTCATAGAAAACTCTTGAGTACTTATCCCGGATCCATCACCAACACCAGCGCAATTCCAAACAATATTAGAATCAACTGCATCGATATCGAAAGGATAAGATGAAGTGTAATTGTATCCAACATTTTGCATCGCCCAAGGACTCTGTGCAAACATGGAAACTGAAGTTGCTATAATTGCAACTAAGGTCATGTAAATTTTTTTCATAAATAGTCGGTTTTAAATTAAAGTTCGAAATTAATAAAAATGCCTTAAATCAACTCCATCAAAGGGAAAAATTACAATAATCAAAAAAAATATTAAGGTTATTAAAAAGGGTGTATAACTCCAATTTGAGTCGTTTAACCAAGCGAATTTTTAATTTGCTCAATCTTCAATTTGTCTAAAGGTTTGGATATAAAATCAGTAACCGACTCAAAGTTTCTCGATTTCTCAATATCGTTAGGGTCAAGGGAAGAACTTAGAATATAAATTCGGGTAGAAGATAAGCAAACATTCTCTGCTTTCATTTTCTCTAATAACTCAAAACCTGACATTTCAGGCATATTGATGTCCAAAAATATGATATCAGGAGTATTTACTTGATTATCAATAGTGCAACCTTTTAGAAAGCTAAATGCTTCTTCAGGATTAATATACTCGGAAACAATACAATCATTCCCGCAATGTTTCTCAATTATACTTCTATTTAAGAAGTTATTGATTTTATCATCGTCAATTAATAGTATTTTCAATTTCTTCAAATTCGTTTAATTCAACAATAAAAGTGGTTCCCTTTCCGAGCTCACTTGTTACGCTAATACTTCCACCTAATGTTTCTATCTGTTCTTTGATAAGATGTAGTCCAACACCTGTTCCCTCAGCTACATCTTTATGGAATCGCTTGTACAATCCAAAAACTTTGTCTTTGTATTTAACGAGGTCAATTCCGATTCCGTTGTCTGCAAAGGTAAGTGTAACTGATCTATAATCAAAATCTACTTTGATAGTAATTACACAATTACGGTTATGGTCACGGTATTTTAAGGAATTTGATATTAGATTGTAAAAAATACTATGTAAAAAAGAATGAATAGAATTTACTACGATGGACTCATCAATATTACTTTCAATTATTGCATTCGCTTCATCAATTTCAAATTTTAAATCAGATTTTACCTCATTTAATATTGCAGCCAGCGATACGCTCGTCATGGATTGATTAATCTCTTCACGAACAGCCAGAATAGAATTTAAATCTCTTAATATTTCATCAATTCTTTCTGAAGATTCTTTAATGTGTTTTATAATGGAGTTGTTCTTTTCATTATCGCTGCTATCAAAAAAATTGGAAAGTCCAACTAGGTTTGCAATTGGAGCCCTAAGGTTGTGTGAAACCACATATGAATATTGCATCAACTGCGAATAGTTTTTCTGCAATTTTGAATTGGCCAAACGTAATTGTTCCTCACTCCTTTTCGCGGCCATTTCTGATTCTTTGATGGAAGTGATATCAAGTCCGTAACCCAACATCATCTCCAATTCTTTATTCTTATTAAAGACTGGATAATATTTTCTTAAAATAAAAACATGCTTCCCGTCTGCTTGAATATGTAAGTCTTCAAAAGACTTAGAGACTCCTGTTCTCGATACTTCGTTAAAAATAGCATTACGTCGATCAGCAAATTCAGGACTGATATTCTTCATTGTGGCATATTCATAGTCATCTTTACCTATTAACCAGTTCCTAATTTCAGCATTTGCAATTGCTTGTGGATTGATGAATAAATACTTATGGTTTTTGTCTAGTACAGCAATATCTGTTGGAAGGTTGTTAATGATTTTTTGATAGAAGTTTTTCAAATCCTCTATTTCAGCTTTTGCCTTTGCCGTTTCCGTAATTTCTTTTAGTTGAATACAAACACCTATAGTTTTTTCATTTGGCTTGTCTAATGCTGGGTAAAAAGTTGTAGTAAAATACCTAGTTT
>JBKCGZ010000145.1:0-3577 GCA_046303115.1 Bacteroidota bacterium
TGAAACTTTTTTCTACTGAATTGTTTGAAGATTGCGAGCACTAAAGAAAAAAGTATTGGTATTTGCTGTTGCTGTTTTAATCATTATCAAAAATAAAATTAATAGTCGGAATAAAAAAATGATTGGCAATTTGATAATTTGCTAAAAACTATAGCTATTTAACAAAACATATTACGTCAAGCGAATAAATTCATCTTCCAATCGAATATTGAAGCTAATTTCTGCTTTTAACGCTTTAAACACTTTTAATATCGTATCAATCGTAGCGCTATTTGCACTGCTTTCGAGCTTTGAAATTTGTGCTTTTTGCACGCCGATTAGTTTGCCTAATTCTTCTTGGGTGAGATTACGCTCTTGACGAGCAGCTTTAATCATCTTACCCAATACATCCATTCTTAATTCGTATTCATAATCTTCGCGAGCAATTGAGCCTGGTTTACCAATGAACTCGTCTTTCATTTGATCAAGAGAATATGTTTTAACACGTTTGGTTGCCATGGTTTTCTTTTTATTTGTTTTTAAAATAATTTTCTTTTAATCTAATAGCCCTTTCGATTTCATTTTTAGGAACCTTATCTACTTTCTTAATAAATCCATGAGTTGCTATTACTAATGTTTCTTTATTATCCGTCTTATCCCAAAAGGCTAAAAGTCTAATTTGAGATCCGTTGTATTTCGTTCTAAACTCCCAGATGTCATTTTGTAATTTCTTGAATAATTTTGGGTCATTTGTTTGCTCTGCTAAATCGATATTGTAAATGACTTTTTTAATTGATTTTTGATCTAAACCTGATATAAATTTCCTTGCATCCTCTAGAAATATCGTTTCAAAAAATCTCATTTATTTCAATTACTATTACTATGCAAAGATAAAGAAAGTTTCTATAATTAGAAACTTTAGTAAATTAAATAGCATTCGCAGAGAATGAAATATCACGACCTCTCCCTCCCGATAATTATCGGGACTCTCCAAAGGAGAGGAGTATTATCAATTTGTAGAAAATAAAAGTCCCTCCTTCGGAGGGATATAGGGAGGTCATATAATTTAAATCAATCCGATTACACGAATTGCAATACAACCCCACATCTATGAAGATTAATTTAAAAAATTGAAATCGGGAATTGAACGTAAAACTACGCCTTGTACTTCTTAATAATGATAGAGGCATTATGACCTCCGAAGCCGAATGTGTTACATAAAGCGGCGCGTACTGTACGATGCTGAACTTTGTTGAAGGTGAAATTCAACTTTGGATCAAAAGCAGGATCGTCAGTGAAGTGATTAATTGTTGGAGGAATAACATCATTCACAACAGAAAGAACTGTTGCAACTGATTCGATAGCACCAGCAGCACCCAACAAGTGGCCAGTCATCGATTTGGTAGAGCTGATATTTAAATCGTATGCGCTGTCGCCAAACAATTTTAAAATTGCTTTCGCTTCACTTGGATCACCAACTGGTGTTGATGTTCCATGCACATTGATGTAATCAATATCCGAAGGTTGCATTTGAGCATCTTTAAGAGCATTACGCATTACATTAAAAGCTCCTAATCCTTCAGGATGAGTAGCAGTTAAATGGTACGCATCTGCGCTTAATCCGCCGCCAGCTACTTCCGCATAAATCTTAGCTCCACGCTTGATAGCATGCTCATACTCTTCCAGAATTAAACAAGCAGAACCTTCTCCTAAAACGAATCCATCGCGATCGATATCGAACGGACGAGAAGCAGTTTCAGGGGAGTCATTTCTTTCTGAAAGTGCGTGCATCGCATTGAATCCACCGATACCGGCTTCATTCACTGCTGCTTCGCTACCTCCTGATAGAATAACATCCGCTTGACCTAAACGAATTGTATTAAATGCATCAATAAGTGCGTTTGTAGAAGAGGCGCAAGCAGAAACGGTAGTATAGTTTGGTCCTCTGAATCCATAACGCATTGAGATATGACCTGAGGCGATATCTGCAATCATTTTCGGAATAAAGAAAGGATTAAAACGTGGAGTACCATCTCCCTTAGCGAAGTTAGAAACCTCATCTAAAAACGTACGCAAGCCGCCTATACCAGAACCCCAAATCACACCAATGCGATCAGGATCAAGGCCGGCATTTAAAAGCCCGGCATCCTGAACTGCTTCCTCTGAACTAGCAATTGCCAATTGAGAGAAACGATCAAGTTTCCGGGCTTCTTTTCGGTCTAGATATTTACCTGGATCAAAATCTTTGACCTCACAGGCAAACTGCGTCTTGAATTTGGATGCATCAAACAAGGTAATAGGGGCAGCACCACTCTTACCATCCAGTAAACCTTGCCAATAATCGGCAACATTATTACCTAATGGTGTAATAGCACCTAAGCCTGTTATTACTACTCGTTTAAGCTCCATTGCGCGAACTAAACTGATTAATTACTTTGCGTTAGCTGTAATGTAATCAACCGCCTGACCTACAGTAGCAATTTTCTCTGCTTGGTCGTCTGGGATTGAAATGCTGAATTCTTTTTCGAATTCCATGATTAATTCAACTGTATCCAGTGAATCTGCACCAAGATCGTTAGTAAAACTAGCTTCATTGGTTACTTCGTTTTCGTCAACTCCTAATTTGTCAACGATAATCGCTTTTACGCGTGCTGCAATGTCTGACATTGTAGTGGGTTATTTGGTTAAGATAGGGGGCAAAAGTAAAAAAAAAGGACTTTAAACTTCAAAATAAATTGAGGGAATTGCACGAATACCTTTACCCAAGACTCCTATTTAATAGCCAACCGACTGAAAACCAAAAGAAAGCAATCTGTTTTTTTTCAAAAAAGTTTATCACAAATCGACGAATAAAGACGATAAATAACCAAAAAGGGCCCAAAATGGGCCCTTCACATCAATCCGAAAAGAATGGGAATGGATTTGGCCGAAGCCTCGATGTTAATTCAAATCTACAATTCCTTTTCTATAGTGGCAACTTATTTCATATAAAAAAAGGCCACCTAATTGGCGACCTTTACTATTCGTTTAATAGAGGATTATTTACGTGACCCCAGTTTTCACCGCTTTTAATACGATATAACTGCATTTCACTGATTTCAAAATGCTCAGCAATCTCACGCATTGTTCTTTTGCGATTTTTACTGTTGATCATTTCTTTAATCTTGCGAACAACACCTTCAGTTAGCTTATGACCTTTTTTACGGTTGATAGAACGGTAAGCTAATACAGCAGGACTCTTTTGCTGATGTGCCTCCATTTCTTCTTTGGTTGCCCAGCGAAGGTTTTTAACTGAGTTATCTTCTTTGTTATAGTTTAAGTGAATAACATATACCTTTTTGCTACTTCTGTTAGCGATGAAAGCTTCTGCCACTAAACGGTGAATAAACAAAGTAAGGTTTTCTCCTGCTGGTTTTAACTTCAATGTTGGATAACCACCCATCAGCGTACCACGCAAAAGAGTTCCATCCATTACATTAGTTTTAAAACTTGCTAAACGACCACGGTCGGAAACAGCATACTTGAAACGGAAGTCGCCGCTATCTAATTTAACGGTTTTCCATTTTTCATTTTTCAATGACTTAATCATAGGTTATGT
>JBKCGZ010000146.1:0-45538 GCA_046303115.1 Bacteroidota bacterium
TAAGTTGTTCTTTCCTATGAGTCGTGATAATATAGTTCGATTAATAAAGGATATGAACCAGTTTTCAATTAAAGATGTAGAGGCATTAACGGGGATAAAATCGCACACACTGCGTATTTGGGAACAGCGTTATGGAATTCCACAACCTAAAAGAACTTCTACTAATATTCGTTTTTATGACGATGAGGATATCAAATTGTTATTGAGTGTTTCGGCGCTTAACCGTCATGGATATAAGATTTCGAAAATCACAAGTATGAGTGATAATGAAAGATCTTCTTTGGTTCAGGAAATTTCTCAGTTGTCGGGTGATCATGTAGTGCAAATAGAAGCTTTAACTGCTGCTATGTTTAATTTCGATGAAGTGGTGTTTGAGCAAATTCTTTCAGCATATACTTTAAAGCATGGTTTCGAAAATACTTTTTTAGATTTAGTTTTCCCTTTCTTCGGAAGAGTTGGTATGCTTTGGCAAACTGGAAGTATAAATCCTGCTTATGAGCATTTCATTACAAATTTAATTCGTCAAAAATTATTTGTTGCTGCCGATGCACAACCGAAGCATCTTAAAGTTGGTGGTAAAAAATTCTTGTTATTTCTACCAGGATTTGAGCCACATGAAATCGGATTGTTATTCGCGAATTATTTAATTCGCTCTAAAGGACATCATACAAACTACCTCGGTCCGAACTTACCGATTGATGATTTAGGTCCTGTGATGCAACTATACAAAGCAGACTATATCTTAACTGTATTGACTGCGCCTCATCCGACGCAAACGCCGCTTTTTATCACGAAGAAATTATCCAATGATTTCCCGAATACGAAAATTTTGTTGAGTGGATTCCAAATGATGCAAGCAAATATTCAATTACCTACTAATGTGAAGGTCTTAACTTCTATGCAAGACCTTTCAGCTTTGTTGGATGTGTTGAATTCTTAACCGCGAATAAATTCTAAAAATTCTTTTCTTGTTTCTGGATTTAAAAATTTACCAGAGTATTCTGCAGTAACTGTTGAACTATTTACATCTCTGATTCCTCGTGAAGCTACACACATGTGATGTGCGTCAATAATAACAGCAACATCGTTTGTTTGTAATGCCTTTTTAAGAGCTTCAGCAATTTGAATTGTCAATCGTTCTTGTACTTGCGGACGACGAGCATAAAAGTCTACTAATCTGTTTAACTTAGAAAGACCAATTACTTTTCCAGAAGAAAAATAGGCAACATGCGCTTTACCATTAATAGGAACAAGATGATGCTCGCATGTTGAGAATACTGTGATATTTCTTTCTACAAGCATTTGCGAATAGCGATAATCATTTGCGAATTGTGTTACCGCTGGTTCATTATCAGGAATAAGTCCTTTGAATGTTTCATTAACATACATTTTAGCAACTCGTAATGGAGTATCGCGTATACTTTCATCGCTGAGGTCCATTCCTAAAGTATGCAGAATCTCTTTGAAATGATCTGCAATAATTTCGATTTTTTCCTGAGGACTAAGTTCAAATGCACCGGCGTGTAAGGGAGTTTTAGCTATTCCATTGAAATGATGGATTATATCATCAATCATTAAATCATCGTGATTTAACTTTGATACTTTTAAAGGGGATGCGCTCATAATTTCATTTTAAGGTATAACAAGCCTATTTTGATATTGTTTAATACAAAATGCCTATTATTAAACAAAAAGTAGCAATCGTTGATTCATAAATCGTGATAAAATGTCATTAAAGTTATTAAAATATAAGTAGATATAATTATATTAGGCTTATAATCAGTATTTTAAAATTGTTTAAAAATATGACAAAAAAATTAAACAAAACTCTTGTCTATTGAAGTAAGTCACCATATATTTGTTCAACTTTTAATTTAAAACATTAAACAATGACAAACTTTGAATTTTCCCATAAAGTAAATCTTCATTACAGTCCATTAAGAGGCTATGCATTAAAATTGACGCAAGATCATGAAGATGCTAACGACTTAGTTCAAGAAACAATGTTAAAGGCTTTCAAGAATAAAGACAAGTTTGAAGAGGGTACAAACCTTAAAGGTTGGCTCTATACTATCATGAAAAACATCTTCATCAATAACTATCGTAGAATGGTGAAGGGGAACATTTTTACGGATGATACAGAAGGACAATTTTACATTAATCAGGCGAGTTTTACAGCCAAGAATGAAGGCGAGAGAAATTTGGTAATGAAGGAGTTAAATACTGCGATCGATGAATTGGCAGAAAACCTAAAAATTCCTTTTTTAATGAGCTTCGAAGGGTATAAATATGAAGAAATTGCGGAGCAACTCGATGTTCCACTCGGAACCGTGAAGATAAGAATTCACGTGGCTCGCCAGCGATTGATGGAGCGATTAAAAGACTATGGCACTAAACACAGTTTTGTTTTAGAATAGAATTATTGGTTAGTTTTAGTTAAAAGCCACTCTTAATTTTAAGGTGGCTTTTTTTTAGCACCCTTAACAAGTGATTTGCCCCCATTATATAGGCTGTTAGTCCAATTATTTTAGAAAAAATGAATTTTTCCTTAAATTTAAAGCACAAATTAAGTTACCATGATTTTCAATAAAACGATAGTGTCAATAGCAATTATTATATTTTCTGTGTTAAATTCGTTTGCTTCAGATTATAACGAGCAACTCCTTTCAACACCGTGTAAACAATACATGGATTCATTGCCGCTAAGTCGTTCAACTTCATTTGGAGAGGAGCAAATTGTTAATGGTAATTATCAGGGTTTAGGTCAACAATACAATATTACTGGTTCTATTAAATCAATTATTTTTTCCGCGCGATCAAATCCTTCTTCTTCTAGTGCAACATCTAGTGTTAAGGTAGTTATTTATAGTGCTAATCAAGGTCTGCCAGGATTAATCCTTGGTACTCAAAATATCGTTATTGATTCGTCTTCTACTTGTACATGGCATGAACTAGTTTTGACTAGTCCGTTGAATGTTAATGGAAATATTATTATTTCACTAGAGCCATTAATTCCATCAGTAGATAATTTTTTCGTTCAAAGGAACACACCTCCAGATGGACAAAATCTTAATCTGATTAAAATTAAGCAAGCTAATCAGTGGTTTAAAAATTTGGCTGCTGGAGATCCTGCATTTGATTTCGATTTAATGATACTTCCAATTAAGGAAGTAACGTTAACTCCAAATTTTACATTTAATACAAATGCACTTCAAGTTGCATTTACCAATTCATCTTCTCCAAACACTACAAATTTTGAATGGGATTTTGGAGATGGTACAACTTCAACTTCTACATCACCTAGTCATCAGTACTTATCGTCTGGAATATATCAAGTAAAGTTGAAAATGATAAGCAGTGGATTGCAACAATGCGTTGATTCTATCGTAAAACCTGTCACTGTTTCTGCTGTTGGAATTGAAGATGTTTCAGATTTAAATAATTTGAAATGGAAATACTATTCAGCTGATAATAATATTTATTTTAATGCGGCTGTTAATCTAACAATAATTATTCTAGATGCAACAGGCAGAGAAATGAAATCAATAAAATTAAATGCGAATGACGAGACAATTGTTGATTGTTCATCTTGGCCAAATGGTGTATATTTAGTCACATCTAATCAAATCAACTTTATAGATAAATTTTATAAATAATTACATATGAAAACGGTAACTACTTTCTTTTTTATTATTCTAGCTGCTAATTTAATGGCTCAAGGTCCACTAAAGAAAAAAAAGTCGAATACAAATAAAACTTCGGTTAATAAATCTACAATAATCGTCAATGAATTAGCTACCCCTAACGATTCCATCAAAATCGTTAATGGTAGAAATGTTTACATCGATAAAAATGGAGTACAGAGTTTAAAAGTTGTGAATTAATTCAAATTATCATGAGGAAATTTTTATTTTTAATTTTATTTATTGGAATTGGATTAATTGCTAAATCTCAGACTGTGATTTTTCAGTCGGGTTTTGAAGCAGGAGATCCTGCGTTTACCTACAGCGCAACAGTTGGGGTTTGTAGTAATGTTACCACAGCACCGCGAACAGGAACAAATAATGGACGATTAATAAATGCGGGTGCAGATGGTTCAATTATTACTCCGCTAATTTCTTTTACCGCAGGCAAGTATTATGTTGTTGAAGTATATTCAAAGGCAACAAAATGTGTTCAGTCATTGTCTATTAGAAAATCATTAACTGCAACTAATGCTTCAATGAAAGCATCAACAGGTGCCGATATTATTTTAGCAGGAACAAACAATGTAACAACAACTACTTATTCATATTTTTCTGCAGTGTTTTTAGGTGCTACAGAAACAAAGTATGTAGGTTTCCAAATGTTAAATGGTAGCTGTGGCGGTGCTGGTACATCAACACAAGATATAGATGATATTAAAATTACACAATACGATTATGCACCTTGCGGGTACTATTGTAAAACTGGTTATGCAACTGCATTATCTTCATATATCAGTAATTTAGAATTTAACACGATAAGTAGACCAAGTGGATGGGATGGCTATATATGTACAGGATTACAAACAACTGTTCAGCGTACATCGAGCTACAATTTTAATTTGACTTATCATAACCAAACGACTTCTCAAAAGTTTGTTTCAGCGTGGATTGATTATAACCAAAATGGCTTATTTACTGATGTGGGAGAACAAATTGTTGTTCCAGTTGATATAACTACTGCTGCACCTCCGAAAGATTCTACAATTTCGCGTTTAATTACAATTCCTGCAACCGCAGTTTTAGGAATAACCAAAATGCGTGTTGGAATGATTGTCGGAACACTTGCACAGGTTGGTCCATGTACTGACCCGGCAACAGTGTTATCAGACTATGAAGATTATGATATTGAAATTGCACCAGCACCAACTCCTATGACATATGTTTCGAGTACAGTTACTCAGAATAATATTTCATCAGTTAATGCAGGTACTTTCAAAAATGAAATCATTGGAATTCAAATTGTAACTACTGGTACTTTATCTCCTTTAACAGCAAGCTCTTTTACATTTGCAACAACAGGAACAACAAATCCTTTAGCAGATATTTCTTCTGCTAAATTGTGGTATACATCAAACAGTGGAAACTTTGCTACAACTGCTCAAGTTGGTACTGCAGTCGCAAATCCGAATGGAGCTTTTTCAATCACAACTACGCAAACATTAATTCAGGGCACAAATTATTTTTGGTTAACCTACGATATTCCAAATACAGCAACATCACCTGATGTAGTAGATGCAATTTGTTCGACAATCAATTTAGGCGCTAATTATACGCCTTCTGTAACAGCTCCGGTAGGAAACAGACCAATCATAACGGCAACGCCTATGGTCTATGTTTCAAGTACGGTAACTCAGAATGTTTCAAGAACACCGCGACCAGATACAAATCATCAGATAATTGGAATTGAGATTGTTACTAGCGGTGCAGCAACCCCATTAACAGCCTCTGTATTTAATTTTAATACTACAGGGACTTCTGCTGTTGTGACTAATAATATTGCAAATGCTCGCTTATGGTCTACCGGTACAAATAACGGATTTGCGACTACAGCACAAGTAGGGTCAGTAGTTGTTAGTCCCAATGGAGCTTTTACCATTACTCCTAACACAACGCTATTTAATGGTACCAATTATTTTTGGTTGACTTACGATATTCTTGCTACTGCAGGTTGTGATCCAACTCAGGCAGATGCGCAATGTACATCGATTAATGTTGGCGGCATTACGCGTACTCCAACAGTTACATCACCACTTGGTGCTGTTGTTATCGATTGTAATTCTGCTTATTATTCCATCGGTAGTTTGCCTCCTAATTTACCATCAAGCTGGAATTCAAAACGAGATGGTACAGGTACTGCAGCAACAGCATTTGGAGCAACTTCTATGTTTTATGTGCAAAATGGACATACAATGACTACGACTGCAGCGGTAACAATTCCTTTATTAACTGTTGAAGCTGGTGGATACATTAAAGCATCGCAATTGATTAGTTGTACCGATTTACGTATTAATAGCTTTGGAACATTCGAGCAGATAGTTCAAGCAACAAACGGAGCATATATTGCAAACTTTTATATTGAAAATTTTGGAACATGGATTCATAATAATCCTGGGTTCCTTCCAAATGGTAATCGTTATTTCTCTCCTCGATCTAATCAATGGTTTTATCAATGGGGTGGAGGGACATTCCCTTCAGGTACTTCATGGGGCAATGTGCTTTTAAATGGGACAACAGTGGGTAATTTCGGAATGGGAGGGTGTCTTACAACAATTCAAGGTGACTTTGAATGGCGTCGTATTGGTAATAATAATTACTTGATGGATGAGCAAAATGAAACTATTAATATTGGAGGAAATTTAATTTTTTCTGGTGGATGGTGGAAGATTGCCTATGATAATAGTGCAGTAGGAAATCAGTCGCGCGTGGTTACAGTAAATGTTGGTGGCGATTTAATTGTTTCTTCTGGAAAATTAGAAGATTATATGCGTGGCGATGCTGGCTCTGCTGCAATTATTAATGTGAATGGTAATGTTAATTTGACAGCGGGAATTGTGAATTTAAATTTATCTCCCGGTGGATTAACAAACTTAAACATGACGGTTGGTAATCCTGTTTCGACTTGGTCACAAACAGGTGGTACAATCACACTTTCTAACACAAATATTAAAACAGGTAAAACAGTTAATATAATTGGTAACCTAATTGGTAATGTTGCTGCAGCAAGAACATTAACTGTTGAAACTGGTGCTAAATTATATTGCAGTAATTTCCCTGTTTCAGGTGCAGGTAATTTTACTTTGCAAACTGGTGGTTGGCTTGGAATAGGTAGTGCTGCAGGAATTACATCTAGCGGATTAACAGGAAACATTCAAGTAACTGGAACGCGATCTTATAATACAGGTGCAACGTATGAATATTATGAAGGATTAACTCCTCAATCAACAGGAAACTTTTTAACGACAACTACTAGCGCCCTTTATCCTTCACAAGTCACTAATTTAATTATTAATAAAACTTCAGGCACTAACGTAGTTGCATTAACGAATACTACTGATGTATTAACGAATTTAGCACTAACAAAAGGAGTTCTACAAACATCTTTCAATGCAGCAACTGCACCTTGGGTTAGAATTCCTTCTACTGGAGCGGTAACACCTGTTGGTGGCTCTACTTTAAGTTATGTTGATGGTTATATCCGTAAACAAGGAACAACCGCTTTTATATTCCCAACGGGTAATGCAGGAAAGTGGCGACGAATAGAAGTAGCTGCACCAAGTATTTCAACGGAATTTGAAGCGCGATACATAACTACACCGTATTCAAATACATTAACAATGTCGCCAACCCCTATTACGGTATTGGACCACGTTAGTAAAATTGAACATTGGATGTTAAGCAAGCCTTTAGGAAATGACGCTGCAACAACAAAAGTGAAATTATATTGGGAAGATGCAGCAGTGAGTGGAATCTATAAATTCGATTCGCTTTCGGTAGGACGATGGTCTGGTGCTGGATGGGAAAACACAAATTGTTATACTGGCTGCCCTGCTAACTGGACAACCAGTACTGCACAAAGAACTTATACAGGATTAGCAAGTGCAAATGGGGCTGGTACGGTACAATCGAATACAACTTCTGTGTTTGGTCCGTTTACATTTTCTTCTGTAGGACTTCCATTATTAAATCCATTGCCTGTTACATTACTTTCAATTACCGGAGAATGTAAGGGCGGATTTAATGAATTAAAATGGTCTACAGCCACAGAGCATAATAATGATTATTATTTAATTGAAAAAAGCACTAACGGTTATGAATACACTAACATTGGTAAATTAACCGGTGCAGGTAATTCTAATGTGATTAGTAATTATCGTTTTGAAGACAATGGTTCAAATGGCAAGTTGGTTTATTACCGTTTGAGTCAAGTTGATTTTGATGGAAAGAAAAATGAACTAGGGGTTGTAACAGTTTCATGTAAAGGAAATGTAAACACATGGTTTGCCTATATGAATGCTAATAACAATATGGTGTTATCAACTAATTATTCCAATGAAGATTATCTCTCTATTCAGCTTTATGATATGCAGGGTAGAATGAAATGGAATAATGAGCATTCTATTCAGGCTGGTTTTGCCGAGCATGTTTTTGATATCAGTAGTTTGTCTGCAGGTGTTTATATTGTTCGTGTTACGGACAGTAACGGACTTACTACGCAGCGATTACTGAAGAGGTAGTTTGTGCTCGTTGGTTGTTGATTATTTTTGTTTTCTCGGCAACAATTACTTGCTCTATTCGTTTATCTTTGAGTCACAAAGACCATTGTTATGAATTTTAGTAAGTTATATAAGCGTATCGGAGTTTTAATTCTGTTTACAGGATTGTCTTTTTCACTCTGGAGTTTTACAGCCGATTATTTTCAAGTCAGCAAGCAGCTGGAAATATTTGCTAGCGTTTACCGAGAAGTGAATACATATTATGTAGATGATATTAATCCAGGGAAACTTTTTAAAACTGGAGTCGATGCCATGTTACGTACGCTAGATCCATACACAAATTACTATACTGAATCCGAAATTGAAGATTATAAAATTGAACATGTAAGTGCCGACTATGGCGGAATAGGTATTTCATCCTTACGTGTTGGAGATAGTGTATTTGTTTACGATGTATATGAAGGTTATGCTGCGCAGCGTGCCGATGTAAGAGCTGGTGATGTGATTATATCTGCAAATGGTAAATCGCTCAAAGGACTCACAGGAGAACAAATTGATGATTTGATGAAAGGGCAAAGTGGGACATCTATCACGTTGATGCTAGCAAGAACTGGAGAGCCTCAGCCAATTGAAAAGAAAATAACCCGTGAAGAGATAAAAGTGAAGAATGTTTCTTACTACGGTATGATTAACGATTCTACAGGCTATATCAAACTCGATAAGTTTTTACAAGATTGCTATAAAGAAACTCGCGAAGCGTTAGTAGACCTTCAAAAGAATCCGAATATGACACAGCTTGTTTTCGACCTTCGGGGAAATGGTGGAGGATTACTGGAAGAGTCTGTTCGTATTTTAAATTTGTTTATTAATAAAGGTCAATTATTAGTTACACAAAAAGGTAGAATAGCAGGTTCAAACAATGTATATAAAGCAGAGCTTGATCCTATAGCACCAAATGTACGTGTTGCAGTATTAGTAGATAAATTTTCAGCATCTGCTAGTGAAATTACAGCAGGAAATTTTCAGGATGTAGACCGTGGAGTTGTAGTAGGTCAACGTAGTTATGGAAAAGGACTCGTACAGCAAACCAGACCACTTACCTATAATTGCCAGATGAAGCTTACCGTAGCGAAGTATTATACTGCCAGCGGACGATGTGTTCAAACAAAAATTTACACGCATACGTCTTCAGAAACTTCAGCATACGAAGAAGTAGCAGATTCTTTAATTAAGCCATTTAAAACAAAAAATGGACGTACCGTTTATGATGGTAGTGCTGTGTATCCTGACGTATTTGTGAAACTAAATGACACAAGTAATATTACGAAAAGTCTATACAACAAAATGGTCATCTTCGATTATGCATCGTACTACCGCACCACGCATGCTTCTATTGATTCACTAGGTGATTTCAAATTGTCTGATATGGATTATAATGACTTCGTGAATTTTGTGCTTGCTAAAAATTTCGATTATAGTACACAAACAGAGTTAGCATTTAGTGATTTATTAGAAACGATTAAGCGTGATAAATACTATGCAAGTGCTAATAAAGAAATTGACTTTTTAGGAGGTAAAATCAAGCATGATAGAAAGGCTGATTTGATTTCTGCAAAACAAGAAATTAAGTCATTATTAGAAAAAGAAATTGTGGGGCGCTATTATTTTCAGACTGGTAAAAATCGTTTTATGATGAAAAATGATCCCGTGTTATTGCAAGCACTAAATACCATTTCAAATCCGACACTTTACAATAGCATCTTAAAAGGCGAGGGTGATTTTAAAATAATTGGAAAGAAAAAATAATTACTTATCGTAATTCGAAATTTTGTCCTAAGTAAACTCTTCTTACCGTTTCGTCTTCTGCTAATTCACGTGCAGTACCTTCTTTTAAAATTTTTCCTTCAAACAACAGATAAGAACGGTCTGTAATGGTAAGCGTTTCGTGCACGTTATGATCGGTAATTAAAATACCAATGTTCTTCTCTTTAAGTTTGTACACGATTCCTTGAATGTCTTCTACAGCAATCGGATCAACTCCAGCAAAAGGTTCATCTAATAAAATAAATTTAGGATCTACTGCTAATGCTCTAGCAATTTCAGTCCTTCTTCTTTCTCCTCCTGATAAAACCTCTCCACGACTTTTTCTTATTTTTTGAAGGCTGAATTCATCTAATAATATTTCAAGTTTTTCTCGCTGTTCTTCCTGACTTTTAGATGTCATTTCTAAAACAGCTCTGATATTATCTTCAACACTTAACTTTCTAAATACCGACGCTTCTTGAGCTAAATAACCAACACCCATTTGCGCCCTTTTATACATAGGCTCATCTGTGATTTCTGTTTGATCTAGAAATATCTTTCCTTCATTCGGCTTAATTAAACCAACTGTCATGTAAAAAGTAGTTGTTTTACCTGCCCCATTAGGACCAAGTAGTCCTACAATCTCACCCTGCTTTACCTGGATGGAAACATTGTTTACTACTGTTCTTCCTTTATATCGTTTTATTAAATTGTCGGTGCGAAGTGTAAGCATAAAGGCGAAGTTAAAAAGTTAATTGTAAACTTGCACGAATTCCGTATTTCGAAATATTCTGATTTTCTAAATAGGCAAGTCTCCATAGGAAATCTACGCGAAGTATTTTGAAAATATTTTCTACTCCAGCACCAACTTCAACATATGGTTTAGAGCGTAATGTTGTAAAGGAGTTTTTATTTTCTAAAATATCAAGATTCCTTTTATTGATACCTCCCCATACAGCTTTCACTTGTGCAATTTCTCTCCACTGCAATTTACGCATCAAAGGAATTTTATTGAAAAAGAATCCATCGAAATGTTGTACAGCTGTTCCAGTTAAATAATAATCACTCACAAATTCAAAATAATTCATTAGGTTAAACGCGGCGTAATCGTAAAAGTAAGTCTCATTACCCGGATGCATTTCTAATAATGGATATGGAACTTTTCCCCATACTCTTCCTCCAGAAATTGCCCAATAAGCATATCCAAAAGGAGCAAGGCGAAGTAAGTCATCCACCTTTGCATTTATTTTTTGGTAATTGAAAAATCCATTTTCTAATCCTTTGATTCCTTGCGTATAATTTACTTGTAAAATAGGGTAGTCAGAACCTAAACTTACTCTATCGATTTTTCCAGCAACAAATTTCTCACGGTAGGCAAAGCGGAAATAAAGATTTAATTCCGTCGATTCATAACTGTTACGCGTAACCGAAGTGTCATCGTTGTAATAATAATTGATTTTCAAATCACCTAAAGGAGTAAACTTTGTATGCTGATAAGTAATTCTATTTGATAGGCCAGGACCCCATTCTATTTCATACCATGCTTTATGATATTCAATATTGTTTAAGCGGTTGGCAGGATTTCTTCGGAATAAAGAAGATAAAACATTATCGTCTTGAAATGCATTATCACTTTGCCCTAATTGCTGCACATCGTTTTTATAATTCAGTCCAATAAACTGCCTTGGTTTATCATTCAACTTAAATTTAATTCCTCCTCCGTATTTAAATCGTTCATCTTTTAATCCGTACGCAATGTAGCCATCTATTTGCACTTTCGTGCTAAAATCATCACTCGTGCGGGCGCCAATTCTAAATCGGTTGCCTTCAATTTTATTAAAGCTGTAAAATGTATAATACGGACCTAATTCAATCTTGCCGATGTCTTTATAGCCTGTAAAAAACAAAGTGATTAAATCAACATAAGTTTGAAAAGCTGGTAGTGTTTTAATAGTGTCCACCATGTGGTAAATCTGCAACTCTCGATTTGATAAACTATCATGTCTGCTATTATCCCAGAACTCGGTCGATTTTTCAGCAGCATCAGCTTTTACAATAATATTTTCTCCACCCTTAAATACTGAATCGACTGGTGGCTCATTAATATGAAAATCTCGATACGAAGTTGTCTTTCTTCCAATGAATCCAGTTCCTTCATCTTTTGCAGCAAAATCAACAACTAGTTTATCTTTCGATAACATCCATTGCTGATTATTAAAGTATGTGTATTCCTGAACGATAGCCATGTCTTCAACCCAATTAATATTGGCTTTCGCAGAGATACGCATATCGATTTTTTTAATGGCCCATGTTGTATCATTTACCCATAACTCTCCAAGAAAAGTTAAATCTTCTGGTCGACGTGGTCTGAATTTAATTTTATAACACCATTTACTATCGATGAAAGTACTATCGAGTAAATAGTATTTGTAATATAATGTACCAATGTTTGAGGTCGGACTAACAAAGCTTTTTCCGAATAAATCAATAAAGTTTCCATAGATATCTACCTTTTGATACATATCGCCTAAAAACTGCGTGACCGTTGCGTTTTCTAATCCAGATATTTTACTGGCTTTAATAATTTCTCTTTTATCTTTCGGATTGCTCTTGAAATAAATATCCGATAATGATTCAGAAATGAAGAAAGGTAAAAATGGTTTGCTGTTAGTTTCGCTACTATCAATATTATCCCAAATAAAATTAAATGGTTTTAATAGCTTATTGTTTTTTAGTTTGTCGTTAATATTAGTAATATCAAACTCTAATTTATTATACACTTCAAATTGATACGACGTTAATTTGGAAGGATCATTATCTGGTTTATGCTCGATAATGTTGCGTATAATTTGTAACGCAGGATTTTCTCCTGGTCTAATAATTACTTCTTGAAATTCGATTTGATTAGTGGATAAAACAATATTAATGGTTTGTGTTTCTCCTTTTCGAACACGCATCACTACTGGTTTGTATCCAATGATGGTACATAAAATAGAGTCGGTAGGAGTAGGGCTGCTCAGTCGGAAATTGCCTTCAAAATCGGTATTCGTACCTGTAGTGCTTCCCTTAAAAATTACAGTCGCAAAAGGAATAGCCTCATTCGTTAGAGCATCAGTAACTTTTCCATTAATAGTAGTAGACTGCCCATAAATCATGTATGGCATTGTTGCCATAGCAATCAGAAGAAATGAAAATTTATGTAAAATATTTGATTTAAATTTCATTCGATAAACTTTCCCAATATTCTAATGCTCTTCGTGTATGTGGTATTACAATAGTTCCACCAACTAAATTAGCTACTGTAAATATCTCAAATAATTCTTCCGTTGTAAGTCCTTCTTCTTTACATTTTCCTAAATGATATTTGATGCAATCATCGCAACGCAATACCATCGAAGAAACTAATCCAAGCATTTCTTTTGTTTTAATCGATAATGCACCATCTTGATAGGTTGATGAATCAAGCGCATATAAACGCTTCATGTTGGTATCGCCTTGTGCTAAAATTTTTTCATTCATTTTAGCTCTGTAATCGTTGAAGTCTTTTACTAAACTCATGCTATCGATTTTTTATTTTTATTTCTTTCTACTGCCGCAGAAACGAATATGCTGATTTCATACAGAAGAAATAATGGTACTGCTACTAACATCTGACTAGTTACGTCGGGAGAAGGAGTTATCACTGCGGCAACAATTAAATTTACCACCATAGCATGCTTTCGGTATTTACGCATGAATGCCGGCGACATAATTCCAATCTTGCTTAAAAAATAAATGACCATTGGAAGTTCGAAAACAAATCCGCAGGATAAAGTCATAACCGTAACGATGTTAATGTATGACGCCATGCTGATTTGATTACTGATTTCTTCACTGACTTTATAACTTCCTAAGAAGTTAATCGACAATGGCGAAATGATATAATAGCCAAATAGAATTCCTAATATGAACAGTAATGAGGTGAAGAATACAATTCCATTTGAATATTTAATTTCTCTTTCTGATAATGCAGGTTTTATAAATCGCCATAACTCCCAAATCAAATAAGGAAATCCTAAAACGCAACCTGTTACAAATGCAACCCACATATGTGTAGTGAATTGTCCGCTAATGTCTAAATTGATAACAGAAAAATCGATTTGTGTGATGCACATATCAATATTCAATTGTTGTCCTAATAAACACAACATACGATAAGTCCAAAAGTCAGTGTTTTTAGGAGCGAGTATTATTCCATCAAAAATCAACTCTTTATTAAAAAATGCCACCAAACCTAGTGTACAAATAACCAATACTGCTCTTACAACATGCCATCTTAATGCCTCGAGGTGATCAAGGAAGGACATATCATAATTAGGGTCTCTTTTTTTAAACAACATAATTAAATAATTCCCTCTCTAAGTAAATCATGTAAATGAATAAAGCCTACAAATTTTTTCTTTTCGGTTACAACTAATTGCGTGATGTTAAAAGACTTCATCATATCTAACGCTTCGATTGCCATTGTATCGCTTTCAATATGCTTAGGTTTTTTATTCATGATGTCTTTTGCTTTCAATACATCAAACTTGCCCTTCTGCTGCATCGTTCTTCTTAAATCACCATCAGTAATAATTCCAACAAGTTTGTTTTTATCGATAACTGCGGTACACCCTAAGCGCTTGGAGGTGATCTCAAGAATAACATCTGTTATTGGTGTATTCGGACTAACAATTGGTTTAGGATTGTTGGCCCATAGGTCGGCAACTTTTAAATAAAGCTTTTTACCTAATGCGCCTCCTGGATGATACTTTGCAAAATCTTTACTTGTAAATCCTCTAGCTTCTAATAAACAAACTGCTAATGCATCACCCATAGCTAATTGTACAGTGGTTGAGCTTGTAGGTGCGAGGTTATGCGGACAAGCTTCTTGTTTTACAGCAGTGTTCAGAATATAATCAGCATGTCTGCCTAAGTCAGAATTTTTCTTACCCACCATTGCGACTAAAATGTTTCCACCATTTTTAATTAGTGGTGCAAGCACTTTTATTTCTGGAGTTGTGCCGCTATTGGAAATCAAAACAACAATATCGCTCTTTTGTATCATACCCAGATCACCATGAATTGCATCCGCTGCATGCATGAAAATAGATGGCGTTCCAGTTGAATTAAAAGTGGCTACCATTTTATTGGCAATGATTGCACTTTTCCCAATTCCACTTATAACGACTCTGCCTTTACAAGAAATTATTTTTTTAACTACTTCTGTAAAATCCGAATCAAGTTGTTTTTTTAAATCAGCAATAGCTTTCGATTCAATATCTATCGTCTTTCGTGCTGAAGCTAAAATTTTTTGGTCGGAGATCATAGTTGCTTTATCAATTATTAATGCAAAAGTATTTTATTATTTAATCGGAACTTTATTTGTTTTTATTTGTTTTTGAATGTATCTTCACGCAAGAAGAAATAGCTGTTTATAATTTGTGAATTGAATGATAAATATCTCATTTCTTCAAGACAAAAATAGGTTAAATTTGTTGTCATTTAATTTTCTAACGAATAATGTTATTGGCTGAATCAACGCTCCAGGAAGCGTTACAAAAATATTTTGGATACGAGCAATTCAAAGGTGAACAAGAACAAATCATACGAAATGTTCTTGATGGAAATAACACCTTTGTAATAATGCCTACGGGTGGTGGTAAGTCGATGTGCTACCAGTTACCTGCACTAATGAGTGAGGGTACGGCAATCGTTATCTCTCCACTTATTGCACTGATGAAGAATCAAGTGGATGCCATTCGTGGTTTCAATACCGATGATGGCATTGCCCATTTTTTAAATTCTTCACTTACAAAAACTGAGATTCAGACGGTTAGAAAAGATATCAAAGAGGGAAAAACAAAATTGCTTTATGTTGCACCTGAGTCGCTTACCAAAGAAGAGAATGTCAAGTTTTTAAAGGAAGTCAATATATCATTTTTTGCAATTGATGAAGCCCATTGTATTTCTGAGTGGGGACACGATTTCCGTCCTGAATATCGTCGCTTGCGACCAATCATAGATGAAATCGGAAAAGTTCCAATTATTGCATTAACTGCAACAGCGACGGAAAAGGTACAAGGTGATATTCAAAAGAACCTTGGAATGATGGACGCCAGATTATTTAAAGCTTCGTTTAATCGTGCTAACTTATACTATGAAATGCGTCCTAAGCAAAATGTGCTTAAGGAAATGATCAAGTTTGTAAAGCAAAATGCTGGTAAGTCGGGTGTTATTTATTGCTTAAGCAGAAAGAAAGTAGAAGAGGTTGCGGAAACGTTAACAGTTAATGGAATCCGAGCATTGCCTTATCATGCAGGGTTAGATCCGGCAACAAGAGCTTCGCATCAGGATAAATTTCTGATGGAAGAAGCAGATGTTATTGTTGCAACTATTGCCTTCGGGATGGGGATTGACAAGCCAGATGTTCGGTTTGTAATTCATCATGATATTCCAAAGAGTTTAGAAGGGTATTATCAGGAGACTGGTCGTGCAGGTCGCGATGGACGTGAAGGTAAATGTGTGACTTTTTATTCTTTCAAGGATATTGAAAAGCTAGAAAAGTTCATGAAGGGTAAGCCCGTTGCAGAGCAAGAAATTGGGAAGCAATTATTGATTGAGACCGTAGGGTATGCAGAGACTTCTGTTTGCAGAAGAAAAGTATTATTAAATTATTTCGGAGAAAGATATGAGCAAGATAACTGTGGGAATTGCGATAACTGTTTACACCCTAAACCATTGATAGAGGCACAAGATGAACTTACATTATTAATTGATGCGGTAAAAGCGGTAAAAGAAAAACATCAAGGAGAACATTTAGTAAATGTACTTCTTGGAAAGGCAGATCAACAAGTAAAAACATACAAGCACGATAAGCTGGAAGTATTTGGTGAAGGTGCTGATCAAAGTGATCGTTTCTGGACAACATTAATTCGTCAGGCAGTATTAGCTGGTTATCTGCATAAGGATATTGATAATTATGGACTGCTTAAAATCAGTGATAAAGCAGAAGCATTTATTGAGAATCCAGAGTCGTTTAAGATTGCATTAGACACAAGCTTTGAAGATACAGAGAGTGATGACGATGATGAGTTCAGTGGTGGCGGCGCAGGTGGTGGTGGAGCAGCTGATACGCAGTTATTTGAGATGTTGAAGAATCTTCGCAAGACGGTTGCTAAGAATATGAACGTGCCTCCGTTTGTTGTTTTTCAAGATCCATCATTAGAAGAAATGACAACCAACTATCCTATCACAATGGATGAGTTGAAAAATATTACAGGTGTTGGAGCAGGAAAAGCATCAAAATATGGCAAGCCTTTTATTGAGCTGATTAAAAAATATGTAGAGGATAATGAGATTGAAAGGCCAGTTGACATCGTAGTAAAAAGTGTTGTCAATAAAAGCGGATTAAAAGTGTATTTAATTCAAAATGTTGATCGCAAAATTTCACTCGAAGGAATGGCGAAAGCAAAAGGATTAAAAGTATCTGATATTATTGCTGAGCTAGAAACAATTGTAGCATCAGGAACTAAAATCGATATCGGTTATTATATCAATGAAGTTGTTGATGAAGATCGTCAGGATGAAGTATTTGATTATTTTAAATCTGCTGAATCGGACTCTGTTGAAGATGCACTAAAAGATCTAGGCGAAGATGATTATACAGAAGAAGAAATTCGATTAATGCGAATTAAATTCATTAGCGAAGTAGGAAACTAAATTCAACTTAAATTATAGAGAACAAAAAACCCTGAAGCATGCGCTTCAGGGTTTTTTATTTAGTATTCATCTTCGTTAAAAAAGAAGTCGTCTTTTGTTGGATAGTCGGGCCAAATTTCTTCAATAGTTTCATAAGGCTCACCTTCATCTTCTAACTCCTGAAGGTTTTCTATTACTTCCATTGGAGCTCCCGAACGAATTGCATAATCAATCAACTCATCCTTGGTAGCAGGCCAAGGGGCATCTTCCAGGTGGGAAGCAAGTTCTAAAGTCCAGTACATAGTTGTAAATTTAATAAAATTTTTAACGATATAAAAATAATTTTGTTGCTCCCGTTTTTAGCAGGGGCGTGCAAAAATAACAAAAGATTTATCTAAAAAAACAAATTTTTGAAAGGTATTTTAAATTCTTGGGCTCCAAGGGCTTTCATCTGCATTCAGATTTTTAGCTGTCCAACGGGATAAAAGGAACAAATAATCTGATAAACGATTGAGGTAGATACTGATAACAGGGTCCGTTTTTGCCTCATTTTGCAAGTGTACGATTAATCGCTCTGCCCTTCTGCATACACATCTCGCAATATGAATTTGAGACACTAATGGGTGTCCTCCTGGTAATATAAACGACTTTAACGGTTCCAGCTGTTCATCCATAACGTCCATTTCCTGCTCCAAAATTTTGCAATCATGTTCCGTTAACTCAGGAAGTTTCATCTTACTCTTCTCTGGATCTGCAGCTAATAAGGAACCTATCGTAAATAATCTGTCTTGTATATAAAGTAGCTGTTGGATATGGTGCTCATCACCGATTTGATCTCTTATCAGTCCAACCCATGAATTTAATTCGTCAACCGTGCCATAAGCCTCTATGCGTAAATGATATTTTGGAACTCTCGTGCCTCCTATGAGCGATGTCTCCCCTTGATCTCCAGTTTTTGTATAGATTTTCATTTTAAGCAGGTTGTTTGATTTTTATATTTTGATTCATTGCATCGGACTCTACTAATCCATCTTTTAATCGAACAATGCGATGCGCATGTTGTGCAATGTCTTCTTCGTGTGTTACTAATATTACGGTATTCCCTCTGCGATGAATCTCGGCAAACAAATCCATTATCTCTTCGGATGTTTTTGAGTCGAGGTTACCTGTAGGCTCATCGGCAAGGATGATACTCGGATTAGTAACCAACGCACGTGCTACAGCAACACGCTGTCGTTGACCTCCTGATAGTTCGTTTGGTCGGTGTGTCATACGATCATTTAATCCAACACTCTTTAATGCTTCTGCTGCTCTTGCTTCGCGATCAGCTTTGTTTACTCCGGAGTAGATTAATGGTAATGCAACGTTCTCTAAGGCGGTGCTTCTTGGTAATAAATTAAACGACTGAAATACGAATCCGATTTGACGGTTTCTGATTTCTGCTAATTCATTATCCGACATTTTCGCAACGTCGATGTTGTTCAAAAAATACTCTCCACCAGAGGGTGTATCCAAACAGCCAAGTACATTCATTAATGTCGACTTACCAGAACCTGATGAGCCCATTAAGGCTACATACTCATTCTTGAATATTTCTAAACTGATGTCTCTTAAAGCAAATATTTTTTCTGCACCTACTTGATAGGTTCTAGAAATATGATTGACTCTGATGATTGATTCCACAAAAAATAAATTTTATCAAAGGTAACAAACAGATGCATATTCTGTTTGCCCATATTGTTTATTTAATTACTATCTGATTAATATCTGATTTTGAAATCTTCTTTTGAAAATCCTGGATTGAAAAATACGATTCCCATCATGTAAAGGTTAATGGATATGCTTACTCTTGAATGTTGTATGATTTTCTTCCAGGCTTCTTTCATTTCCTCCGACCAATTAATATCATCAAATATGATAAACGAATCTTCATGCATGTATGGAAGGCACATTTCAAAATATCGAAGAGTAGGTTCCAACCGATGATTACCATCAATATAAACAGCATCAACTTTCTTTTTACGTTCTAATTGATCTGCTAATGTATCATCGAAATTTCCAGGCACTATTTCAATATTTAAATCTGGAAATTGTTCAAGTTGTTTGCGCGTAAATGCCGCTGTATAATCACATCCTTCTATGGTAGTTAGATTCATCTGTGGATTTCCAGCACTGATGTATAAAGAACTTATTCCTAAAGATGTTCCAAGTTCAATTACGGTGTTTGGTTTTAAATAAGCCATCAAACGGAAAAGCATGCGCGCATATTTCGGAGGCTTAGCTGCATTTTTTGCAATGGAAGCAATGGATAATTCTTTATGTAAATTTCCACTTACTCCAGCGCCAAAGTCTTTAACAGAAATTACTGTTTTATTTTTTAAACAAGCTTCGCGATAATCTTCGATGCGATTTTGCACAGGATTTTTTTTATCATATCGCCAGACAGCTTCGTTTAAATTATAAAGAAAGGAAGATTGTAAACCATGGCGACCAACAGATGCAAACCAATAAGCTATGTAACCAACAATTAAACGAAATAAACTTGTCATGCTTTGTTACTGTTTGCTCTAAGTGAAAATAATAAACTAACAAATAGAATTGTGATAATCGTACCTAATGCAAATAATGGTGGTAAGTGAAAAAACTCAGCAATTAACATTTTTATACCTACAAAAACAAGAATGATGGCGATGCCAAATTTCAAATACTTAAATATTTTCATCAAATGAGAAATACCAAAATACAATGAACGAAGTCCGAGTACTGCTAATACATTACTGCAATAAATAATAAATGCATTTTTACTTATTGAAAGTGATGCAGGAATAGAATCAACAGCGAAAATCAAATCTGTAAATTCAATAACTATCAATACGAGAAATAAAGGAGTAGCAATTAGTTTAGCGTTTCTCTTCGTGAAAAATCTATTCCCATCATACTCATCACTTAATGGGACAAATTTTCTCATAAATCGTACGATGATGTTTTTAGATAAATCTGTTTCATCGTCTTCCTTATGAAAAAATATTTTAATTCCTGTAAAGACTAAAAATCCACCGAATAAATACACAAGCCATTCAAAATGATGGATGAGTGTTACACCTGCAGAAATAAAAACACCTCTCAGTACTAACGCCCCCAATATACCCCAAAATAATACACGATGTTGATACTCGTCAGGTACTTTAAAGTAGTTAAATACGATGATGAATACAAAAAGATTATCGACGCTAAGTGTCCACTCGATTAAATAAGCAGTTAAGTATTCGGTCGCGGCATTGGATCCGATGTAATTATATATCCATACACCAAATAATAGTGCAACAAAAATCCAGAATACAACCCATCCTAATGTTGACTGAACAGATACTGCTTTGTTTTTTCGATTAACAAAAAATAAGTCTAGTCCAAGTAAGGCAAGTATACTTAAGTTGAAGTAAATCCAAAATGATGAAGGAACAATATCTGTCATCAATTACTTTTTATAATTTTTTTCATCCAACGCATCTTTTCTCCACTGATGAAAAAAGTCCATGACGATTTCCTTACTATATCCTTCTCCTTTTTCAAGGTAAGCTGAATTTTGTGTGTGAATTAATTCTCCTTTCGAATTTAAAATCACGAAAACAGGGTATCCAAAACGTTGAGGGAATTGCAGTGATTTTAAAACATCTTCGTTTTTGTTTTCCTTGCTATAATTGATATGTTCTACAACAAAATTTTTATTCATCGCAGAATCTAACTGTGTATCTGTAGTAACAAACTTGTTAAACATTCTGCACCATTTACACCAGTTACCTCCAATCATTAATAATACATGCTTATTTTCCGCACTTGCTTTTAGTTTAGCCGATTTAATTTGTTCGGCTGCGTTTAATTCAGGATGATAGATCAGCGAGTCTTGTGCAAACGAATCAAGTGAAAGGGCGATTAAAAAAAATAGAATTAGTTTTTTCATTTTTCTACAGGTTCAGGAATTACTTTTTCAAACTCTTGCTTTACATCTTCTAATGCTGGAAATAATAAATGCGCAAGGTTTAATACAGGTTGATATAGTAACGATTCTTGTTTTGTTTTTTTGTCGATTAATTGCACACGATTGTCAATCGGCTTAAAGATGGCAAGGATTACACTAACTGTTAACGCGAATTTTAGTCCGCCGAAAATAGCCCCCACCAACTGATTTATTTGCGTAAGCTTTCCGATTTTTAAAATGCCTTCTAAAAACTTCGCTAATAAAATCATTACTACTAACACTAAAATAAAAACGAGAATGAAGGTAATCCATGGCAGCACTCTTTCAGGACTATCTGTCATTTTTTTTACCATGCCCTCAAATAAGCCAGAAAATTTAATTGCTACGTATAGGCCGAGTACTAGACCAATCATCATAGCAATTTCGAAGATAATTCCTCGCTTCCAACCTTTATATAAGCCCCATGCTATTGGTAATGCAATAAGTATATCCAGATAGTTCATGCTAATTCAATGTTTCTGCTAATATAATGCTTAGTGCTTCTTCATTAAGCATCAAATTGCAACAATCATTAACAATAAAAAGCCTAAAAAAGTTAATAAGCTTCCATCACCATTTTAACTCCTGGTAATTCTTTTCCTTCAATGTATTCAAGCAAAGCCCCTCCGCCTGTAGATACATAACTCACTTGATTAGCGAGTGAAAACTGATTGATAGCTGCAGCTGAATCGCCACCACCAATTAGAGAAAATGCCCCATTTGAAGTTGCTGCAACAATTGCATCAGCAACGGTTTTAGTTCCGTTTTCAAATTTCTTCATTTCAAAAACGCCCATCGGTCCGTTCCATAAAATCGTCTTGCTACCAGCAATCACTTTTGCAAATGCCGCTGCTGAATCAGGACCAATATCAAGTCCTAACCAACCTGCTTCAATATGACGGATATCCGTAGTGTTAGTATTGGCATCTTTATCGAACTTGTCACCATTTACTGAATCTGTTGGCAGATGAATTTCAACACCTTTAGTTTTTGCTTTTTCTAAAATTGATAATGCTAAATCCAATTTATCTTCTTCACAAAGTGAATTACCAATTTCACCTCCCAAGGCTTTGATAAAAGTATACGCCATTCCGCCGCCAATAATCAGGTGATTAACCTTGTTCATTAACTGATCAATGATTAAAATTTTATCTGATACTTTAGCACCACCCATGATGGCAGTAAAAGGAGTAGCCGCATTATTCAATACTTTTTCAGCGTTGTTTAATTCGTTCGCCATTACATAGCCAAACATGCTATTACCTTTAAAATATTGAGCAATAACCGCGGTGCTTGCATGTGCACGATGCGCAGTTCCAAAAGCATCATTCACATATACATCTCCTAACGCCGCTAATTGCTTCGCGAAATCAGGATTGCCTTTCTCTTCCTCTTTATAGAAACGTAAATTCTCTAATAACAACACTTCTCCACTTTGCAATGATGCAGCTGCTTCTTCCGCCGGTGAGTTGATGCAATCAGAAGCAAATTTTACCGGACGATTTAACAATGCAGATAATGTGGCAACCGTATGCTTCAACGAATATTTTTCAGCAGGTCCTTCTTTTGGTCGGCCTAGGTGCGACATCAGAATTACGCTTCCACCATCTTTCAATATTTTTTCAATTGTTGGAATTGCTGCTTTGATACGCGTAGGGTCTGTAACCTGAAAATCGCTGTTAAGAGGTACGTTAAAGTCTACTCGAATAAGTGCTTTTTTACCAGCAAAGTTGAATTGATCGATGGTTTTAATTTGCATAAGATTGATTTTTAAGAGCGCAAAAATAGGTGTTCTGAAGCTAAAAAAAACTTTTCCACTAATACGGTTGAATAAATTGTGGTAAAAAATCAGATTCTCGACGGCATAATCGCAATTTCGAAAGGTCATTCCGTGTATTTTTGCAACAATGCAATTTAAAGATGTAATTGGTCAGGATGCTGTAAAGGCTCGCTTACGTGCTTCGCGAAAAGAAGGACGTATCAGTCATGCGCAGCTATTCTTCGGTCCTTCAGGGTCTGGAGTTTTGCCTATGGCCATGGCCTATGCTCAGTTTCTGATTTGCCAACAGCCAACGGAGGACGATAGTTGTGGTACCTGCCCCGCTTGTCAGAAGTGTAATAAGATGGTGCATCCCGACATTTACTTTAGTTTTCCTGTGATTACGCTGGCAAAGCAAAAAATTGATAAGCCCGTTTCTAACGATTTTATTGCAGATTTCAGAAAGACTGTTTTGGCTCATCCATATCTTGATTACAATGATTGGATTGCAGAAATCAGTGATTCGGAGAATAAGCAGGGACGAATTTTTGTGCACGAAGGGCCAGAAATCATCAAGCGTATAAACCTGAAAGCCTTTGAAGCGCCGTTTAAAGTGGTGCTTATGTGGCTGCCAGAAAAGATGGGGATTGAATTAGCCAATACGCTATTGAAAAGTTTAGAAGAGCCACCCGATAATACCATTTTCATTCTTGCATCAGAACAAAGAGATACATTATTACAAACCATTTTATCCAGAACACAGTCGAGTAAGTTAAGTCGATTGAATGACCAGCAGGTGATTAATTCCTTGTTGCTGAGCAAGGAAATGGAAATGCACAAGGCAGGTGAAATAGCAAGACTGGCAGATGGTGATTATCACCTTGCGGAAGAGTTATCGGAGCAGTTATCAGGCAACGACACCTTCGATAAAGCGTTTTTATCATGGATGCGATTATGTTTTAATCCAGCGAAAAATATGGAAGCGCTAATGGCCTGGGTAGATAATATGGCCACGTATAAGCGTGAGGAGCAGAAACAGTTTTTGTATGCTTCTATTCAGATGGTAAGAGAATGTATGATGGTTAATTTAGCCGATCCTTCGCTCGTAAAACTAGAAGATCAGCAGGTTAAAACGCTGGAGAAATTTCTACCGTTTGTGAATGCAAAAAACATGACGCCGTTTGTGGAGGAACTTTCTAAGGCTCATTATCACATTGAGCGAAATGCACACGCAAAAATATTATTCCTTGATTTGTCACTTAAATTGGGGAACATTCTTCAGATTAAAGCTTAGAAAAGTTAACTTTACGGCAATTAAATAAAATAATCATAGTGGTAATCGAACAAAAAACAGAAGCATATGGGATGTAGTACATGTTCAACCACCGACTCAACAAATGGAACTCCTGCCGGTTGTAAAAGCAACGGAACATGTGGCACCGGCGGCTGCAATAAACTGAATGTATATAACTGGCTATCCGATATGGTATTGCCAGAAGGTCACAAGCCTTTTGATGTTTTAGAAGTACGATTCAAAGGAAGCAGAAAAGAGTTTTTCAGAAATGTCAATAACCTGGAGTTAAAGGTTGGCGACATCGTAGCGGTGGAAGGAAATCCTGGTCATGATATCGGGGAAGTAAGTATGGTGGGCGAATTGGTCCGCTTTCAATTAAGAAAGAAAAATGTTTCAGATACAGCAGCTGAAATTAAAACCCTTTATCGCGTAGCCAAGCAGGCCGATATCGATAAATGGAATGAAGTAAAAGGTTTAGAGTTTAATACTATGCATCGTTCAAGAACAATTGCATTGCAATTAGGATTGAAGATGAAGTTAAGTGATGTGGAATACCAGGGTGATGGTAAAAAAGCAACCTTCTTTTATACGGCTGATGAGCGTGTCGATTTTCGTGAGCTAATTAAAAAGTTAGCAGATGAATTCAAGGTGCGTATTGAAATGCGTCAGATTGGAATGCGACAGGAGGCAGCTCGTTTAGGTGGAATCGGTTCATGCGGAAGAGAGCTTTGCTGTTCAACATGGCTGACTGATTTTAAAATTGTTTCTACGAGTGCAGCACGTTATCAAAATTTATCATTGAACCCGTTAAAGTTGGCTGGCCAATGTGGTAAGCTAAAGTGTTGTTTGAATTATGAATTAGATACCTATATGGATGCGCTTAAGGATATTCCTGAATCGAATATTCGTTTGTCACTTTCAAAGGGAACGATGGTTCATCGCAAGACGGATATCTTCAAGCGAATTATGTGGTATAACTTAATTCCGGAGGTAAAAGACAGTGATGAGCGTACACCGTTTGTTCCTGAAAATTGGGTTCCACTAAGTGTAGAGCGTGTTAAAGAAATCATCGAATTAAATAAGCGTGGTCAGAAGCCTGATGATGCTGGTGTGTTGGAAATAGAAGATACTACAGAGGATGACATGCACTACAAAGATGTGGTAGGGCAGGATAGTCTTACTCGCATGGATCGCAAGAAGAAAAAGAAGAAGAAGAAACCAAGTGGAAAAGAAGGTGGTGAAAAAGCTCCTGCACAGGTAGCACCGAATAACAATCCAGCGCCTGTTGCTAAGCAGCCTGCACCACAACAACCTAAACAAGCTCCTCAGCAAAAGGCACAGCCTGCACCAAATCCGGCAAACCGACCACAACGTCAGGCGCCAGAAGCACCAAAGGCTAATCCTAATCCTAATCAGAATAATCCAACAGCAAGACCAGAGCGTAAAATGCCTGGTGCAACTGATAATCCATCGCCAGCTCCTTCAGCACCAACACCTCCTGCTGCTGCGCCTTCTAATAATCCTTCAACACCAACTAAAAGTAATCGTCCACCACGCAAATTTGACAGAGGAAGTTAAGAGAAATGAAAAGCGGTAAATTATTATTTTTTTGTTTGATGGCTTTATCCATTTGCTGGATAGGATGCACTGATAATTCAACGTTGTTTGAAGAGAATAAATCGATTGCTGAAGCAAATTGGGATGCAGAACAGGTATTTAAGTTTGAAACAACCATTCCTGATACAAGCAATGGTTACAATGTTTATCTGAACTTGCGCAATGCAGGTAATTATCCGTACAGCAATATTTTCTTATTCGTAAACACGTATTTTCCGAGTGGGACAATCGATAAAGATACTGTGGAAATTATGCTGGCTTCACCCGATGGGAAGTGGATGGGTAAGGGATTGGGAGATATCTGGGATAACCGAATATTATTCAAACGCAATGTTACCTTTCCTGAAAAAGGGAAGTATCGTTTTGAAATTTCGCAGGCCATGCGTTTAAATCCGCTACCTGGTATTACTGATGCCGGAATGCGCATAGAAAAAGTTAAGTAGCCATGTTGCACATCAGAAATGTAGAAGAGCTGAAATCGCAATGGGATATTGTGACGCAGAAAATAAATAAACACTTTGATGCTGAGGTTGACTTGCAAGGAGTGTTGTTTTTAATTGGTGTTCAAGAATTGGGACAAGGCTTCAAGAAATTCAAAAAAGATGAGAAGCAGGACCTGATGCATATTGCTACCTGCCGATTGCTTTCTAATTATGGATATTACGAATTAGTGGGTGAAGACGAAGAAGGGTGGCCTCATTGGAAGATGGTTAATAAGCTACCCAAAATGAATCTCGGAGAGCAGGATTATTTGCTCAAGCAATGTATCATTGACTATTTCGAAGAACACGATATATTTCAATAACAATAAAAAACCCTGCAGTGAATACTACAGGGTTTTTCTTTTTATTTCGAGGTGATTTTATTTAATCACTACTGTTTTTCTAACTTCTTCTGATTGCTCTAAGCGGATATAATCCTTTGCTGATAAAACATCTTTTGATGCTTCTACATTTAAAACCGCTTCCCATTTAAATTCAAAGAAGGCTTCTCCAGTGCCTGTTGAAAGCTGCTCTTGAAATAGATCGGCACGAACACCTGTTTGTGCGTTTACAACGCTATCTTGACGAAGTACTACGGTTGCTCCAACAACAGGACGTCCTAAAGTATCAACAACAGTGATAATGGCTTTGCAAGGTTCTGTTTTTTTGCATGCAGTAACGCTTACGATTCCTGCGAATGCTGCTAAAAGGATAATGTTTTTAAGCATAGTGAGTTTAAATATAGGCTCTGTACGACAAATCTACAGAATTTGTTCGAATTTAATTATTATTGCAATAGAAGGGAAGGCAAAACTTCCGTAAAATTGCATTTCCAAAAATAATCAAATATTGATATGAAGAAAACAGCCACATTATTTAGTTTAATCATGCTCATTATGAGTACTGTTGGATTTGGTCAAAAAAATAATAAATCAGATAAAAAAGCAGCTATGGAAAAAGTGTATTACGTTCAAATCACAACTGATTTTGGAACGATGAAAGTGAAATTGTATAATGAGACGCCGCTTCACCGCGATAATTTTGTGAAATTGGTTTCAGAAGGTTTTTATGATAGTCTTTTGTTTCACCGTGTGATCAAAGGGTTTATGATTCAAGGTGGCGACCCTCAATCGAAGAATGCTACAGCAAATCAAATGTTAGGTGCTGGCGATGTAGGTTACCGTATACCAGCAGAATTTAATGATAGCTTATATCACAAGAAAGGAGTTTTAGCGGCTGCCCGCGATAATAATCCTGAAAAAGCTTCTAGTGGTTGTCAGTTTTATATCGTTCAAGGGAAACCAATGATTGAAAACGAACTTCAGATGATGGAGCGCCGCTCAGGTAAGCCAATGTCGGAAGCAAAACGCAACGACTATAAAACAATCGGCGGTTCAGCTTGGTTAGATGGTGAGTATACTGTTTATGGAGAAGTGGTAGAAGGCCTTGATGTAATTGATAAAATTGCGGCTGTACCTTGTGGTCAATCTGATCGTCCTGTAACAGATTTGCGAATGAAAATGGTTTTAGTGGATAAGTAATCATGTTTGAAAAGATAAATCAACATATCGCGGAAGCAGAGGCAGCTACTCCCAATGGAAAGGAAGAGTTAGAAGCCTATCGTTTGCAGTACCTTGGAAAAAAAGGAGTGCTTACGGATCTATTTGCGATGATGAAAGAAGTGCCTGCTGAAAAACGTAAGGAGTTTGGACAGTTGGTTAATAAATTAAAAAACGTTGCAGAAGAAAAGGTAAATGCCATTCGTGAGCAACTCGAAAATCAGGTTGATGTCAATAAGGTAGCACTTGATTTAACATTACCAGGAGTTCCTCAGGAAACAGGCGCTATGCATCCAATTAGCATTGTGCGTAATGAAATCAATAGAATATTTTCACGCATAGGCTTTACCGTTAGTGACGGACCTGAAGTGGAGGATGATTGGCATAACTTCTCTGCTTTGAACTTCCCGCCTGAGCATCCAGCGCGTGATATGCAGGATACATTTTTTATTAATTTGAATCCGAATGAAGAGCATTACTTCGGACAACTTGCCTTACGTACCCATACTTCATCAGTTCAGATTCGTGTGCTCGATAATCAAGAGCCACCTGTAAGAACAATTTGTCCTGGACGTGTTTACCGTAATGAAGCAATAAGTGCTCGTGCGCATTGTTTCTTTCATCAGGTAGAAGGATTTTATATTGATAAAGGAGTTTCGTTTGCCGATCTAAAACAAACGCTTTTGTATTTCGCACAAGAGATGTTTGGTAGTGAAACTAAAATCAGATTACGTCCTTCTTACTTCCCATTTACAGAGCCTTCTGCTGAAATGGATATCAGTTGTTCATTATGTAAAGGCGATGGATGTAATGTTTGTAAGCACACAGGATGGGTGGAGATTTTAGGATGCGGAATGATTGATCCTGCAGTACTCGAAAATTGCAATATCGATTCAACTATTTATACTGGATTCGCCTTTGGGATGGGAATAGAACGTATCACGATGTTGAAATACGGAGTGAAAGATTTACGTCTGTTTTCAGAAAACGACTTACGCTTTTTGAAGCAATTTAGAGGAGTCGTTTAAATCAGAAAGCTATTTAAAATATAAAACCCCGGCCTTAATAGAGTCGGGGTTTGTTTTTATAATGGAATTTATATTATGCTTCCTCTAAATGGAATTCGTAGGTTTCCATAATTGGATTAGCCAACAATTGCTTGCAAGCTGTTTCTACTTTTTCTGATGCAACTTCTTTTGATGCAGCTTCAACTTCTAATGAAATTCTTTTACCAATACGCACATTGTCGATTTCATTCAAGTTTAAATTCTTCATTCCTGCAGAAACCGCTCTTCCTTGAGGGTCTAATAATGCCTTTTGCGGCATAACATTGATGTGGGCAATAAATTTCATAATTCGATTTTTTTATCAGGTGGAAATATTGTCGACAAAATTACATAATAGCAAAGAATTAATGGGAGTGCGGCGTGTTTTAAAATTATTAACATCAGCAAACTTCCTATTAATAAAAAGTAAATCTCTTTGGCTGCCTTAAACGACCACGACTTCACTTTCAAGGAAATCATCGGAATGTCTGCCAGCATTAAATACGATGTAATCATAGCGTAAGCAATCAGCAGCGCTGGGTTATGGACATACTTTCCAAAGACAGGATTGTCATATGCAATGAATGGAAGCCCCACCGTTACCAACGCATTTAAGGGTGTTGGTACACCAATGAAATAACTTGCCTGACGGCTATCAATATTGAATTTTGCCAGACGATAGCAAGAGGCCAATGTTACGCTAAACATAAAATAGGGCATATATGCGGGAGATGTCGACTCCACACTTAACTCACTTAAGCTAAGCATCGACCCTGAAAACAGGTGAAAAAGCGTCAATCCTGGAACAACTCCAAAGGTGACCATATCTGCTAAAGAGTCGAGCTGTTTGCCCATCTCAGAGCTTGATTTTACTAACCTTGCTACAAATCCATCGAAGAAGTCAAGTATACCTGCAATAACCACCATTATTGCGGATAATTCCATATCACCGTTCATGATTGCAACAATCGCGATGCAACCACATAACAGGTTGCCAAGGGTCATGGCATTGGGTAAATGTTTAATCATAATGCAAATGTAAATTTATCTAACGATATATTGTTTACAACCTTTTTTTTTTAACTTTAAACTTATCCTTGTATTCTACAAATTTGTATACGGATTATTCTCGGCCGACGAAATTTATTGTTTCGTTTTCCGTTGTAGTAAATTAAATTATCGCTAATGACTTCAATAAAAAAAGCAATGTTTGTTCTTGTCGGATTAATCATCCCAGGAATGACATTTTCACAGGTTAAATACAGTAATGAATTTTTATCGATTGGCGTGGGTGCCCGCGGACTTGCACTCGGTGGTGCGCAATCGGCAGTAGTTGGTGATGCCAGTGCCGGCTTCTGGAATCCTGCAGGCTTAGTGAGAGTGAAAAGCAATTTGCAATTGTTTGTGATGCACAATGAATATTTCGGTGGCATTGGTAAATATGATTACGCTTCATTTGCTGCTCCTATTGATGCAACAAGAACGATTGGTGCTTCTTTTATTCGTTTTGCTATTGATGATATTATTGATTCAACCGATTTGATTGATAAAGATGGAAACATTGATTACGATCGATTAAAAACTTTTTCTTCTGCTGATTATGCGTTTTTATTTTCGTATGCACAAACTTTAAAAGTGAAAGGACTATCGGCAGGTGGAAATGTGAAAGTGATTCACAGAAAAGTAGGTGACTTTGCGAACGCATGGGGATTTGGATTAGATGCTGGATTGCAATATGAAAAAGATCGATGGAATTTTGGATTGATGGGAAAAGACATTACATCTACATTTAACGCATGGTCGTATAATACAGAATCGTTGCAAGATGTATTTGCTCAAACAGGAAATGAAATTCCACAGAACGGCCTTGAAGTAACACTTCCTAAATTGATTGGCGGTGTTTCCTATAAGTTTAATATTTCAAAGAAGGTAACGGCTACGCCTATGGTCGATTTGGATTTTACCTTTGATGGGAAAAGAAATGTTCCTATTAAGTCAGATGTAGTAAGTATTGATCCAAAAGGTGGATTAGAATTAGCCTATGATGATTTTATTTTCTTGCGTGGAGGAGTAGCGAATATTCAAACTGTACAGAATATTGATGCTTCCACTTCTACGATTGCACAACCTAGTATTGGAGCGGGAATTAAAATTAAAAATGTAACTATTGATTACGCCTTAACGAACTTTACTGGCGCCGCAGGTACGTTGTACTCCAATATTTTCTCTTTGAAATTGAATTTTATCAGAAAAACTAGTCCAACCACTACTAAAATGCAATAAGGATGAAGAAATTTTTACTGCTTTTGGGATTTACTTTTTTTGTTAGCTATGGGTTCTCTCAAACTTATGGCAACGAATGGATATCTTTCATTAATGGACAGCCTTATTCAAGCCAGCAGTATTTTCGAATTGGCGTTTGGAAAGATGGTGTTTACCGATTAACCTATAACGATCTTCAAAATTCCAGTGTGCCCGTTAATGCATGGTTTAGTCCTGATCGTTACCAATTATTTCATCGTGGCAAAGAACAATTTATTCGTGTATTAGATAATGACCAAAATGGAATTTTTAATAATGGTGATTTTATTGAGTTTGTAGGAAACAAAAATGATGGCGCATTTGATGCACAGATTTATGATGCGATCACTTCTCATCCTAATCCGTATCAGAGTTTGTTTAATGATACTGCTGCGTATTACCTGACCTACAATTTAAATTCGACTGCAAATCGCAGAATGAAAATTGAAAATGATCAAAATTTTTCTGCTTATCCAACAGCATCGTTGTTGAAAGTTACAGAGGTAAAAACAGCTTCACAAGATTATAACATCGGCGACAGAGATGCAAATTCTATTGCTGATAATTCATACACTCAGGGTGAAGGTTTTTACTTTAATAAAGTAAGCTTCAACCAAAATGCGAGCGTTGATTTTACAATTAATAAATCCAACACTTCGGTTAATGTGCCCGAAGTGGAAATGGTGCAAATGGGTGCCAATGCACTATCACATCCCTATAGTGTTTTAGTTAATGGTACAACTATTACAAGTAATGCAATTTATGGTTATACATTGAACAAAGATGTGTTGCCTGTTTCCATTTTTCCTACAAGCGGAAATTTAAATGTTAAGTTGCAGCCATTGGCGGATGCAGCAAATCCATTTAACGCTAATTACATGAACCTGGGTTATGTAAAAATAACTTATGATCGTACAACTGATTTTTCTGGAGAATCGTTTCCTGGGAGATATTACTTAGATCAAAACAATAGCAAGTACGTTGTTAATTTTTCCAATGTTAATTCAAATAATCCATTGCTGTATGTTGTTGATAATGATACCGTACACTTAGTAACCATAAATACTACAAGCGGTAATTTCAATGTGCTTATTCCTGCATACAATGGGAAAAGTAATTTGTTGTTGATGGATAATAGTCAGGTGTTTTATTCATCGGGTAATGTAACCATCGAATCAGTTAACAAAGATCCTAATCCGAATACGTATGCGAGGTTCACAAACTATAAGCAAACAGGTGCGACATCTGATTTTTTAATTGTTTCTCATCGTGCATTATGGACAGGCGCTAATGCTTATGCAACGTATAGAGCTTCCAAAGGATACTCACCGTTATTGGTAGATGTAAACGAATTGTATGATCAGTTTGCATGGGGTATCCGTCAGCATCCTCAATCGATACGCAGTTTTGCCGATTACATGATTGATAACGCTTCTGGCTATCCGAAGTATCTATTGTTTTTAGGTAAGGGGATTATGGTTCCTGATGCACGTTCAGGAATAGGACATAGTTTGAACTTTGTGCCTACTTGGGGAGAGCCATCTTCCGACCAGTTGTTTACAGCTAAATTAAACGCAAACAATTTCATTCCCGAACTCGCAACAGGTCGTATAGCAGCTACTAGCAACGACGATATTACTGCGTATTTGAATAAATTAATTGAGTTCGAAAGTAATCAAATGCAACCACCTTCACTATGGATGAAGAATGTATTGCACTTTGGGGGGGGGACAGATTTAAACGAACAGAATGTATTAGCTGCAAAACTGAGTGCGTATGCGCAAGTTGTTCAGGATACTTTATTTGGTGGTAAGGTTTATACATTTTTGAAAAACTCAAGTGCACCAATTCAAATCAATCAAAGTCAGTATTTACAATCGTTGATTGATTCAGGTTCTACAATGATGACGTTTTACGGTCATGCGGCTGGAACTTCTTTCGATATAAGTACAGATGCTCCGGAAAACTATAATAACAAGGGGAAGTATCCGCTCGTACTCGCACAAAGTTGTTATGTTGGAGATATTTTTACTACTTCCAAATTATTGAATGAACGATTTGTATTAACTCCTGATAAAGCAGCAATTGGATTTGTTGCTGTTCCTGACAAAGGAATTATTGAAGAGTTAGATGCTTACTCTACAGAGTTGCATCAACAATTATTTCGATTGAATTATGGTAAGAGTGTTTGTGAGTCGATGAATAAAACCATCAATACATTGATGAATGCTAATCCAGGATACAAAAATGTTTGTATGAGTATGACGATGCACGGAGACCCTGCGATTAATTTAAACTCATATGATTTGCCAGATTATTCTATTGATAATTCATCCATCATTTTTGATCCACAATTAGTGACAACGGAGCTTGATTCCTTTAATGTGAAAGTAGCAATTACTAATCTTGGTAAGAATACTTCAGAAAGTATGCGTATGTTGGTTAGCCGACGTATGCCCGATGGCGTTAGTAAGCGCGATACTATTGTTATCGTTCCTTATATCTCTTACATTGATACTATTGTTGTTAAATTACCTGTCGACTTTAGAGAAGGTCCAGGCCTAAATACTTTTGAAGTAACAGTAGATGCCTTCAATGAAGTACAAGAACTTAATGAGTCCTCAAATAATTTTGCATCCGTAACACTTCAAATAACCAGTACGGATATTAATCCTGTTTTCCCTTCTGAATTTGCGATTATACCAAACGATACGGTAACCTTAAAAGCCACTACAGCCAATTTATTTTCCAATCCTAAAAATTACGTTTTCGAAATCGATACGTCGGCTGTATTTAATAGTCCTGTAAAATTAAATACAGTAATATCCAATGTGTACGGAGTTGTTAGTTGGACTGTTCCTCAGTCGCTAACCGACAATCAAGTTTACTATTGGCGTGTTGCAAACGATTCCATACAAAATGTAGATACGGCTATCGCCAATAAATTTCAATGGAAGTATAGTTCGTTTATTTATAAGCAAGGAATTACTGGATGGTCACAGGCCGATTATCCGCAGTTTCAGAAAGATGAACTGACAAATATTATTCGTCAAAATGCTACACGGTATTTCGAATTTATTAATTCACAATATGCGCTTGCTATTACCCATTCAGGCACACGACCATCTTACGAAATTAACGGAGTGAATATCGACTATGGTGGATGTAATTATGCGCCTCAGATTGCTATTGCTGTATTAGATTCAATCGATTTTGAAAATCCATGGCAGACTGATTCGTGCATTCGTTATTTTGGGAATTATAATTACTTTAATTGCACCACTCGAATTGGATGTAATCGTTATCGTCCGGATAAATTTTTCTTGTTTAATACTGCCTATCCTGCACAAACAGATAGCCTTGTGGATATGATTTTAAATGATGTACCTAACGGAAATTATATTCTTAGCTGGACAGTTTTTGATGTACCATTTGATACGTTAACTGTATTAAAAAATGGCTTTGCTGCTTTAGGTTCTACGCAGTATGCGAGTCTTACTTCACAGGATAAATACATATTCTTTATGAAGAAAGGAGATCCTTCAACGGAGCTTTTTCAAAAGGGAACATATCCAGTTGATGATTTACGGATAGACTATACGTTACAACGTGATTGGGACAAAGGATTTTATACATCTACGAATGTAGGGCCAGCAGCTTCATGGTCGTCGGTACATTGGGATTTTGCTTCTACCGAATCGAGTGCAACTCCTGATTCTGTATTGTTAAGTGTAATTGGGATTAATGCAGCTGGACAAGAATTTACATTGTTGTCGGGTGTACAACAGAATACCAAAGATTTTTCAATATCAAATATCGATGCTTCTATCTATCCATACTTAAAATTAAAGTTGTATGCACAAGATGGAACAAACAGAACACCGCCACAACTTACTAAATGGCAAGTATATTACGATCCCGTTCCAGAAGGAACAATTAATCCAACGTATTTTACTTTCAATTCAGATACAGTTCAAGAAGGACAAAATGTAAGTTTGAAAATTGCATTTGAAAATATCAGTACTGTTGATATGGATTCTTTGTTAGTTGATTATTATTTATACAACCAGCAAAATGTCCGTTACGATTTAGCAACCATTCGTTTACCTCGTAATCTTCCTGCTGGTGATACCATCATGACAGGCATTACCTTTAACTCTCGTGATTTAGTAGGTGCTAATACGCTATGGGTAGAAGTAAATCCTCGTAACGATCAACCTGAGCAGTACCATTTTAATAATCTAACAAGCATCCGTTTTAATGTTAATCGCGATATAACAAATCCATTGTTGGATGTAACGTTTGATGGTTCTCATATTTTAAATGGCGATATTATTTCTGCAAAGCCTACTATTAACATTCAATTGCTGGATGAAAATAAATTCATTGCATTGAATGATACCAATAATTTTAGAGTGTCGATTACAGATCCTGATGGCTTTGTTCGTTTTGTGCCTTTTGAAGCAGCATCCAGTGCAAATACAGAACAACAATTATTACAATGGATTCCTGCAAGTCTTCCAAAGAATAGTTTCAATATAATTTATCAGCCTACATTATTAAAAGATGGAATGTATACTTTAAACGTGCAGGCAACTGATGAGTCAGGAAATCAAAGTGGATTGAACGATTATAAAATACAATTTGAAGTTATTAATAAGAGTACGATTACAGAAGTGATTAATTATCCGAATCCATTTAGTACTTCTACGCGTTTTGTCTTTACTCTAACAGGTAGTGAAGTACCCGATGACTTCCGCATTCGTATTATGACAGTGAGTGGAAAAATTGTTAGAGAAATTAGTAGAGCAGAAATAGGGGATATCCATATCGGTAGAAACATCACTGATTTTGCATGGGATGGAAAAGATCAGTTTGGTGATCAGTTAGCAAATGGTGTTTACCTGTACAATGTCATCACTGGAATGAACGGGGCAGAAATTGAAAAGCGTGAAACTTCTGCGGATCAATATTTCAAAAAGGGTTGGGGTAAAATGTATTTAATGAGATAATAAAACATGAAAAAATTATTTTTAGTTCTAAGCATTCTTGCAATTATTACTTCTTGTAAAAAAGAAGAGACACCAACGAGTGTTAATCCTTCTCCAAAATTGATTATTAAAATTGAAGTAGATTCAACATTAGCTCGCTTAGGAAATAATGGTTTGCCAGTTGCAATGCCAACAGGACATGCAGGACAAAATCCTTTGTTCTCAAAAATAGCTGCTCATTATTTAGAATTTAGTCAGAACGCCTACACCATGATTGGCGCAGGTGATGTTTTGTATCATGCAGAAGAAACAACGCAAGGCGGTGCAACAGCCATTGATTTCTCTAAATCGAAATTGATTACACCAGGACAGACATTTTTAGAATTGCCTCTATCAGATTTAGGTGTTGGTACTTACGATTATGCACGTATGTCGTTATCCTATCAAAATTATGACGTGCAATTTCATTTTGCTGGAATGCCATTTACTGGTCGTGTTGCAAGTTTTGTTGGATATAATACGTATGTCGGTAGTTATAAAATTAAGGATTCAACAGTTAATGTGAATGCTAATAAATTGCAAGGATACTGGGGCGTTGAAACTATGTATAACGTAACCACTGGTCAAAGTCCTGCTGGTGCGACTACAGTTCCTAATCCGATTTTTAATACTTCGCCCATTCCTGCGGGCTCTTGTTTAGTAACAGGTCAATTTAATACACCATTAACTATTACGGGTTCAGAGACAAGTGATATTACAGTAATCATGAAGTTATCCATCAACAAGAGTTTTGAATGGATAGATATTAATGGAAATGGGAAATGGGATGTAGATGTAGCAGGGGAAACAGTGGTTGATATGGGACTGAGAGGATTGTTTCCTACCCATAATCATTAGCAATCTCTTTGGGCAGCTTTTGTTCTTAATTAGTTTTGCCTATATTTGAAATACTTAAAAGCCAAACTATACACAATGATTACTCGATTAAAAGCGCTGTTATTAGCTGCTGTGATTGCTGTACCGACAATTTCATTCGGTCAGGACTGGGTTACGAAAATGAATGACCCTAATGTGAACTTTTTTGAAGTTCAAAATTCGTTTAATAAATATGCTGCAAAGAAAGATCGCGAAGTAGAACGCGAAAGAAAAAGAGCATCCAAAAGAAAAGGAGAGCCTCTTTCAGAAGAAGAGTCAGAGATTCCGGGATATTTCCAATACAAGCGTTGGGAACATTTTATGGCTCCTCGTGTTTCATCAACTGGTGAACGATTTGATCCTGCAACTGCTTATCGCGAGATGGAGCGTTATAACCAACAACATGGAGTTTTTAATTCTGGTAATTGGACTATCCTAGGACCTGTTTCTGCAGTACCATCAAATGGCGGTAATGCGGGCCGTTTGAATTGTGTACGATTTGATCCTAATAACAATAATATTATTTACGTTGGCTCTCCAGCTGGAGGTTTATGGAAATCTATAGATGGAGGTTTGACGTGGTCTACAAACACCGATCGCATTGCTCAAGTGATTGGATGTACTGATATCGCAATTGATCCAACCAACACGAATATCATGTACCTTGCAACAGGTGATGGTGATGCTGGTGATACTTATTCTGTAGGTGTTTTAAAATCGGTTGATGGTGGTGCTACATGGCAACCAACAGGATTATCATACTATATGGCAAACTATCGTCAAATAAGTAAAATCCTGATTGATCCAACAAATACGAATACGATTCTTGTTGCTACTTCTGCTGGTGTTTACAGAAGTACAGATGCAGGAGTAACATTTACGGTGACACAAACAGGTTCATTTAAAGACATGGAATTTAAGCCAGGTGATCCAAACACGGTTTACGTTTGTGGCTCTGAGTTTTATAAATCTACTAATAACGGTGCTGCCTTTACGAAAATCACTGCAGGTTTACCAGTCGCTACAAATGTTAGTCGCATGGCAATTGCTGTTTCACCTGCAGACCCCTCTTATGTTTATATGATTGTAGGTTTGCCTCAGCCTAACTATGGTACTGAAGGATTTTATAAGTCATCAAATAGCGGTACAAGTTTTACAAAGCCATCAACACCTGCGTTAGGAAATCAGCAATGGTATGATTTAGCAATTGCAGTTTCTCCAACAAATATCAATGAAGTCATATTAGGTGGTCAAACAGATTTCTTACGTTCAACGAATGGTGGAACATCATGGTCGCAAAATGGAGGAAATACCCACGTTGATTATCATGATATCGTTTTTACAAATAGCAATACTTACTACATGTGTAACGATGGTGGCTTGTACAAAACCACAAATAGTGGTAGCTCGTGGACAGATCTTAGTGATGGATTACAAATTGCAGAAATGTATGGCTTAGGTCAATCAGCGAATAATGCGAATTTGATTATTCAAGGATGGCAGGATAACGGTACGAATAAATATACAGGTACTGGATGGACAAAAATTATGGGTGGTGATGGAATGCTATGTTTCATCGATTATACGAATGATCAAAACATGTGGGCGGAATATTATAACGGCGCCTTTCAACGCTCAACTAATGGTGGAAATACATGGTCTTCGGCAACAAATGGGATTACTGAAGCAGGTGCATGGGTAACTCCGTGGATGCAAGATCCCGTTACTCCAACAACGTTATATTCTGGATTTGTAAATGTTTGGAAAAGTACAAACGGGGGTAGTTCATGGACAAAGATTAGTAACTTCTCTAATACAGCAACTGTAACACAGTTGGCAGTTTCTCCTGCAAATAATCAAGTAATCTGGGCTTGTAAGCCGGGTGGTTTATACAAGTCGAGTAATGGTGGTACAACATGGACAACTATTACATCAATGCCGAATGGTAACATTACATACATTGCATGTAGTGCAACAGATCCTAATAAAGCATGGATTACTTATTCGGGCTTTACAAATTCTAGCAAAGTATTCCAAACTAACGATCAGGGAACTACGTGGATTAATTTATCTGCTTCTATTCCGAATATCCCTGTAAATTGTATCGTTTATCAAAATAATACTGCTGATGGATTATACATTGGAACGGATGTAGGTGTTTTCTTCAAAGATTCGACAATGAATGTTTGGCAGCCTTTCATCAATGGAATGCCAAATGTGATTGTATCTCAATTAGCCATTCATTATCCAACAGGTAAAATAAGAGCTTCTACTTACGGAAGAGGATTATGGGAATCTGATTTATATGTTCCAGGAACTTATGCTCCAACAGCAGCATTTGGATCAAGCAAGAAAATTTCTTGTTCAGGTGCAGCCATCGATTTCGCAGATTATTCTGCAGGACAACCTACCTCATGGTCATGGTCTTTCCCTGGAGGAAATCCTGCAACCTCTACCTTGCAGAATCCTACAGTAGTGTATAATACTCCGGGCACCTATTCGGCAACGTTAGTATCTACCAACGCTAACGGTACCGATTCAGTTACTTATTCCAACTTTATCAATATAGCTACGAGTATCGCTCCAGATCCTCAAACTACAGGTGGTGTTCGATGTGGACCAGGTCCAATTGCATTATCGGCTACAGGATCAGGTAATGGAACATTACGTTGGTGGGATGCCCCAGGTGGTGGAAATGTTCTTGCAACAGGTAATAATTATAATCCTACAATCAATGGTACAACTACTTATTATGTAGATGAAGATTTTCCTCCAGGATTAGTAGATTATGTGGGTGAAGTAGGTAACGGATTTGGTGCTGGAAGTTTCTTTACAGCAAATGATATTCGTGGTTTGTATTTCGATGTAATCAATCCTGTAATTTTAAATTCAGTAGATGTTTATGCAAATACTTCAGGCTTCAGAACAATTGAAATTTTAGATGCTCAGGGAAATACCTATGCAGATACAACAATCAATATCCCTGCAAGTGGTGCTAACACAACTACTGTGAATGTGAACTTTAAACTTTATCCAGGAACGAATTATTTTATTAAGTGTCGTGGATTAGTTGATTTGTATCGTAACTCAGCTGGTGCTGTTTATCCTTACAACAGTGCGTCTATCAATATCACAGGAAGTAATGCAGGTTCTCCTGGTTATTATTATTTCTTCTATAACTGGACGTATACTGATATTTATTGCAATACGGGACGTACTGCTTGTACTGCTTTAGATTCTTGTGCTGCTGTAGGCTTATCAGATGTTTCTGTTGATCAATCAATGCAGGTGTATCCTAATCCAACTAACGGCTTATTTGAATTAAGCTTTAATGCTGCAGTTGCTCAGAATTATAAAGTAACAGTTTTAAATACACTTGGCGAAGTTGTTTACGAATATCAGTTAGCTGATTTTGCAGGTGAACATAAGCGTATGATTGATTTATCAACGTTAAGCAAAGGTGTTTACGTGATAAACGTTACTGGACTAACGAAAAATGTGATGCGAAAAATTACGGTTTACTAAAATTAGTAATCCAAAAAAAACGGGATGTAGTATTCACTGCATCCCGTTTTTGTTTTAAAAAGTTTTTATTACCAGATTTTTACTCGTTTGTCTGCTGGTACAAACATTTTATTTGTAGGCTTTACATTAAATGCTTCATAAAATTCTGGAATATTCATCATTGGTCCTTGTACGCGCAAGAAGTTAGGAGAGTGAACATCGGTCATGATGCGAAGCGCCATTACCTCATCGCGATAATGTCCAACCCAACTTAAAGCATAACCCATAAAATAACGTTGAACAGGTGTAAGGCCGTTAATCACTTTACCCGACTTATACTGCTCTGTTTTCTTGAATGCCTCTAATCCGATAACAACACCACCTAAGTCAGCAATGTTTTCACCTTGCGTTGCTTCTCCATTCACATGCAAACTATCTAACACTTTGAAGTTGTTAAATTGATCAATGATTTTTTGCGCTCTGTTTTTAAATTCTTTTTCGTCGTTAACTGTCCACCACGATTTCAAATTTCCTTTTTCATCAAACTGTCTTCCTTGATCATCAAATCCGTGCGTTACCTCGTGACCGATAGTAGACGCACCTGCATAGCCGTAAATGATTGCATCATCCGCTAATGAATCAGGTAATCCAGGGATAATGAAAATAGCTGCAGGTAAAACGATTTCGTTGTTAGAAGGGTTGTAATATGCATTGTACGTTTGAGGAGTCATATCCCACTCTGTACGATCTACTGGCTTGCCTAATTTAGAAATCTGGTATTCATGCGCCCAGATATGACTATTCATAACATTCGTTACGTATGCATCTCTGCTGATTGATAGTGAAGAATAATCTTTCCACTTATCTGGATAGCCACATTTAACAGTAATTGAATTTAATTTGTTGATTGCTTTCTCTTTTGTTTCTGCGCTCATCCAATCTAATCCTTTAATGCGGTCACGGTATGCATTTATTATGTTGGTAGTTAAATCCTGATAACGCTTTTTTACTGATGGCGAAACATAGTTCTTTACATATAGTTGTCCTAGCAAATCTCCCATGCATGATTCTTCTTCATCCAATACTCGCTTGTATCGCTCACGCTGTGCTTTTACTCCGTTAAGAATTTTCCCATTAAAGTTAAATGCTTCTTGTTCGAACGCTTTACCGCAATAATCTCCATATGCATTAATCAAACACCAGTTGAAATACGCTTTCCAATCTTCGATAGATACGGACTTGATAGAGGCTTCCATTTGTTTTAAAAACTCTGGCTGGCCTACAATAGCGGTATCTACTTTTTGCATTTTCATTCCTGAAAACAGCGTGCTCCAGTTAATAGAAGGTGTTAATTTATTTAATTCAGACACTGCTTTCTTATTGTAGTTTGCATATGGATCTCGAAGGTCTTCTAACTTACGTGAAGCCTTTGCGAATGAAAGTTCAAGGTTCCATACTTTATTCATGTTAGTAGTTGCCGTGGTCGAATCTTGCCCCATCAATTTAAACATGTTTACGATATGCTTCTTGTATTCTTCGCGAATGTTCTTTGTACGAGCATCGTTATTGAAGTAATAATCTCTGTCGGGTAAACCAATTCCTCCCTGACCTATATGCAAGTTCACTTGCTCACTGTTCATCTCATCTTGATAAACGTAAGCACTGAAGAAAGGAGATGCGCCATACACCTGCATACGAGCTACTATAGCGAGTACATCTTCTTTTGTTTTGATAGCATTAATCGCATCGATTTCAGATTTTAAAGGCTTGATACCATTCTTATCAATACTAACGGTGTCCATACCCGTAAAGTAGAAATCGCCAATTTTTTGTTCGATACTTCCTTTTGCAGCTTCCGCTTTTCCTGCTGCTTCGCTGATTGTTTTAGTACGATTGTAAGTTTCATTCATAACCATCGTCCAGATGCCAAATCCTTTTTCAGAGGCAGGGATAGGATTCTTTTTAATCCAGCCACCACAAGCATATCCGAAGAAATCATCAGCAGGATTAATGGTAGTGTCCATGTTTTCTACCAGCACATCTGCTTGCTTTTCTGTTGTTGCCGACTTTTGATTACAAGCCACAAATCCAACAGAAAGAAATAATGCTCCAATGAGCAATTGCTTTTTCATATTGCGTAAATTTTTATCGAAATTAATTAAAAACTAATGACAGCGATTCGAAATCAGTGATAGGTAAAGAACAATTGTTATTCTCACAGTAATAGCCAACTGTTTCCTTCGGATTAAATCGGTTTTTGCACAGCGGTAAAATAGAATTTTCAGAGGCTATAGCAAATATTAGATTAGGTTTGTATTGCTGCTGAATAGTATGTATCCAATTATGTGCATCGGGTCCACTAATAACCAACTCTGATTTCGAATTTTCTAAATAGAGTTTTACTTGCGCCCATTTACAATACCACGGCAATGCATTGCTAATTTCTTTTTGCATTAATGCGATCATTTGCTCAGCACGATGTAAATAAGTGGCGTCATCAAAATAGCGCGACAATAAATACAGGTTCATGGCCATCATTGCATTGGAAGAAGGAATCACATTATCTTGTAATTCCATACTGCGCTTGATTAATTTTTCAGCAGTGGCAGAGGTAAAATAGAATAGGGGAGAACCTTCTGCACTAAATTGATGGATGACCGTTTCACAAAGACTCTTTGCTTGCATCAAATATTTTTCATCAAAGGTGATTTGATAAACGGCAATCAAGCCTTCAATGATACTGACATAATCATCTAAAAATCCTTCGCGATGTTGTACCGATGATTTTGTAAGATCTGCATCCACAACCGAATGAATCACTTTGTTATCTTCTATCAAATGTTGAAGGATGCTATCTGCTAGATGAATGGATGCTTGATAATAGTTGTTATCATTCGTCGACATAAAAGCATCTGAAAATCCTTTTAGCAATAATCCGTTCCAGCAAGCAATTATTTTATGATCTAATCCCGGACGAACACGTTTATTGCGTTCAATAAAAAGTTTGTTTTTTATTTGATGGATTATAGAATTCAAATTTGCTTCTGACAGATTAAATTTTTCGCAAATAGTAAGTGCATTTTCATTTCTTAAAGGAATATAAACTTCGTCTTCCCAATATCCTTTTTCATCGAAATGAAAATAATCTTTCGCAAGTAAATATTCTTGCTCCGTTAAAATACTTTGCAATTCGTTTAATGACCACGTATAAAATTTCCCCTCTACACCTTCGGTATCAGCATCCAATGCTGCGTAATATAAATTCGAATCAGACTTTAACTCATTATTCAAGAAAGTAAAAATCCCTTCAATTGTTTCTTTGTATTTTTCATTCTTGAAAATACTATACGACTTCGCATAAAGTGATAATAGTTGCGCATTATCATATAACATTTTTTCAAAGTGAGGAACCTTCCATTCCATATCGGTGCTGTATCTGCAAAAGCCTCCACCTAATTGATCATAAATTCCACCGTGCAACATTTTATTCAAGGTGAGTTGCAAATGTTCAGCGGCATATGGATGTTGATTCAATAAATAATAATCCAGCATCCAATCGTAATTGTTTGGCATCGGAAATTTAGGAGAACGATTATTCCCTCCATCGGTAGTATCAAAATTTACCGACCAATTCAGGAAAAGCTGTTGCCAGTCAGTCGACTCCATCTTACTAACGGTAGTGTCGTTCCGTAAAGATTCTATTTTAAGAAGTCCTTCTGTAAGTTCCTTTGCGTAGGTCATACATTTTTCTGCATCGTTGCGATACAAATTGGCGATATGCAGTAAAATAGATCTCCATTGTTCTTTGTGAAAATACGTTCCGCCGTAAATCGGACGACCATCAGGAAGCAAAACACAGTTCAATGGCCAGCCACCTCTGCCGGTCATCAGTTGTACTGCATCCATATAAATTTTATCGAGGTCGGGGCGCTCCTCACGATCGACTTTTATGCAAACAAAATTTTTGTTCATCACTGTAGCAATCTCCTCATCTTCGAAACTCTCACGTTCCATCACATGGCACCAATGGCAGGTGGAGTATCCAATACTAACAATGATTAATTTGTTTTCTTGCTGCGCCTTTGATAAAGCATCTTCACTCCACGGTAGCCAATCTACGGGATTATAGGCATGCTGCAATAAATACGGACTACTGCAATGAATAAGGGCATTGGGTTGGCGATTTGTCTCCATCGTTCTAAGGTAGCGCAAATATCGTATAATTAGAATTTATATCTTTGGCGTATGTCAAATCGTCGTCGTGTCATCATTATTGTAACATCCGTAATTGTTG
>JBKCGZ010000147.1:0-2384 GCA_046303115.1 Bacteroidota bacterium
CGTAGTCCCTTTACGCTTAGAACTAAAATAAACGACTGTATCGGCAACGCCCATCAATGGACGGTAATCCGAGCCGTTAGAGTTAATAGTTTTTGACATATTCGTAAAAGCAACTTCCCTGCTATTAGTATTTAAGTTATTCGCATTCGTAGCCCATTCCACATGCATATCAAACATCGGCTTAAATTTAGAATCAATAGCATTATGCTTTTCTACTCTGAACTTCTCGTATGTCTCTAACGCTTTATCGTACAAACCTGCATAAAAATAAGCGCGACCTAAATCGAAAGTAATATCCTTAGGTTTGTCTTTTGAATTTGCATTAGCTGCAAACTCCATATAAGAAACCGCCTTTGCCTTATTTACATTCGTAAACATATAACAAATTCCAAGTTTATAATTGTAATCGGCATTACTTGGCTCTGTAACAACCAAGCGCTCATAAATACCTTGCGCATAGTTATATGCTCCACCTTTGAAACTTAAATCCCCCTCAGACTTAGCAGCCTTTACTTCATCAGGCAGGTATGGTTTTATCGCAGGTGCTTTTTTCTGTGCAGCTACAAATAATGGCAGGAAGGCAACGAAAATCAAAACTAATTTTTTCATGGTAATAGATTTATATACGCAAAATAAACAAAAAAACAAGCTAAAAATTGTAGTAAGCAGTCGACAATTATGAGATACTTATTCACAACTTACGCCCCTTCCATATGCCTGGTGTTAGTATTCCTAAAATAAGTGTAAATAAGAATACAATTGGATATAGAACGGATAGTGTTAAAACATGACTTATCTGGAAAGTTTGATTGTAATAACTGTGATAACGCTTTAGCAGAGACTGTTCAGCACTGAAGCGGAATAAAATAGCTACTAGAAAAATCAGTAAATAATAACGGCTATTAAAACCAGAAAACAACATCGCTACCATAGATAAATTGGCTAACAGAAACAATAATCCCACTTGTAAAATGCTTTTATCCTTATAATGACTCACTTTCTTTCCCCAACGGTTTCGTTGTTGAAAATATTCACTCCAGGAATCAACAGTAGTGGTAGTTATATTCGATTTCGGATTAGATACAACTGAATCATTCCACTTATCAGCAAACGCCAACATCAAAAACACATCATCGCCACTCGCAAGATGCGCATGAGTTTTATAACCTTCAACTTCAACAAACGACATTTTACGAAACGCCAAATTTGCACCGCTATTCAACAATGGTTCGTGACGAAATAAAGAAGCTATTCCACCAGCCTGCAGAATAGCATATTCCTGAACTTGTAAAATAGTCAACAAATCATTTCCACTTCCTTTTAACTCAACTACCCCACATACCATTTCTACTTCGTTTAACTTCGGATGCGAAAGTAAAAGTCGAAGAGCACTACTACTCCAACGTGTATCAGCATCAGTGGTAACAATCCAGGTATTTTTTGCTTCATCCACACCTTGCACAATAGCCGCTTTTTTTCCGTTGGACGAAGTATTGATGATACTACATGAATATTTTAGATTGATATTTTCAATAATCGAAACACCATTGTCATCGCTATGATCATTCACAAAAATACACTCTAGCAATTCTAACGGATAATCGAATTGATTGATATCACTTAGTAATGCTGAAAGATTTTTTTCTTCATTGCGAAAAGGAATAATCAGTGAAACAGTCGGCAACTTCTCTTTTTTTTCATCGATAAAAAACGAAACTACTTTTTCATCCCATACCTTACCCAATCCGCGAATCCAAAAGGAGTACAGCATGTTGATTAGCAAACACGACCAAAGAATTCCCTCAATCATTTTTATTAAAATTAGTTTTAGCAATAATCATCAACCCCATGCTAGCAGGAATTATTAGATTAATAATCCAGATTAAAATTGTAGCAGATAAAATCACAAAAGGCGATGCAACATCAGAAAAAATAGTAAGATTCATACTTCCTCTTGCACCTATTTCAGCAATTGTATAAGTAGGAACAACCGCCAATAGCAAATAAGATGTAGCGGTATTTATAAAGCAATCGAACCATCCAATATTGGCATCCAGCATATAAAACAAAATAAAATATTGTATTGGAAAAACAAGATAACGCACTAAAGAAATACCATATATCACTAACATTTTCTTCTTGTCCATTGTAGCCAGCTGTTCAAAATTATTATTCCATTTTTTGAACCAAGAAATTCGACTAAAGAACCTAACCAACTTATCAGAAATAAACCAGCAAAATGTAACAATTAAAAAAATCACTAACGCCAACGGACTAACGAAAACATCTACAATAGTACAAATAAACTCCATCATTATAAATTCAACTAATCAAGACTCAATATAAATTAGCAATTGTTCAGAGATACCTACAAACGATAACAT
>JBKCGZ010000148.1:0-30506 GCA_046303115.1 Bacteroidota bacterium
ATGTTTAGCATATTAAAGATTGTATTTTTGCGTTATTGAAATCTATGGATAAAGTTAAAATTCTCTGGGCTGACGACGAAATTGATTTGTTGCGTCCGCATATCATTTTTTTAAATGAAAAAGGATATCATGTTGAAACTGCGAATAACGGTAATGATGCACTTGATTTAATCAGCAATGATCATTTCGATATCGTTTTTCTAGATGAAAATATGCCAGGCCTTTCTGGGTTAGAAACGCTTCTGAGAATAAAAAATATTCGACCTGACATGCCGGTGGTCATGATTACCAAAAACGAAGCAGAAGAAATTATGGAGGAGGCAATCGGAAGTAAAATTGCCGATTACTTAATTAAACCTGTTAATCCGAATCAAATATTACTATCAGTTAAAAAAAACTTAGAGCATCGCAGATTGATTAGTGAAAAAACTAATCAAAACTATCAACAGGAATTCAGACAAATCGGAATGCGACTTTCTGATCGTTTAAATTGGGAAGAGTGGGTTGAGGTGTATAAAAAAATTGTTTTTTGGGAGTTGGAATTGGAGAATAGTGCTGATAAGGGCATGTATGATATTTTAAAAATGCAAAAGGCGGAAGCAAATGCACAGTTCGGTAAATTCATTGAAAATAATTACATCGACTGGCTAAAAAATATTGACGCAGCACCATTGATGTCGCATCACTTGCTACGCAAAAAACTTTTTCCCGTTATAGATAATTCTGATGTCCCTGTTTTTTTTATCCTTATTGATAACTTAAGATATGATCAGTGGAAAGTAATACAACCTTTACTAGCTGATTTTTTTACCGTCCTGGAAGATGAAACTTTTTGTAGTATTCTTCCAACAGCAACGCAATATGCGCGTAATGCAATTTTTGCAGGTATGATGCCTTCTGATATTGAAAAGCGTTTCCCCACTATGTGGGTTAATGATGATGAAGAGGGTGGGAAGAATAATCATGAAGAAGACTTTCTTGCCGATCACATCAAAAGGGTACAAAAGAATTATAAATTCTCATATACAAAAGTGACCAACATCGATGCAGGAAAACAATTAGTTGATCATATTCCCAATATGTATCAAAATAAATTGAATGTGATTGTATATAATTTCGTTGATATGTTATCTCATGCTCGAACTGATATGCAAGTTATTCGAGAATTAGCAGAAGATGAAAAGGCATATCGTTCAATTACTAAATCCTGGTTTACACATTCGCCATTATTAGAAGCATTAAAACGCATGAGCGAGAAGCCTTGCAAAGTTGTTATTGCTACAGATCATGGAACAATAAAAGTGAATGAACCATCAAAAATTGTTGGAGATAAAAACACGAATACCAACTTACGCTATAAAGTTGGAAAGTCGTTGAATTATGAAAAGCGAGATGTAATGGAAGTTAAAAATCCTGCAGACGCTATGTTGCCGAAAATGAACATGAGTACATCTTATGTTTTTATTAAGGGAGATAAGTTTTTTGCTTATCCTAATAACTACAATTATTATGTTAATTTTTATAGGGATACATTTCAGCACGGTGGGATTTCTCCTGAAGAAATGATAATTCCTGTAATAACATTGAAAAGTAAATGATGGAATTAAGTTGGTCTGACGTTGGAATAGAAAATTACCCTGAGATAGCTGCGGAAGTAATTTCGATTCTTGAAAAAGAATCCATCGATGTTCTATGTATTAAAGGCGAATTAGGTGCAGGGAAGACTACATTTAGCAAATCTTTTTTTGCAGCGTTGGGTGTAATTGATGAAGTTCAAAGTCCAACGTTTTCGCTAGTAAATGAATATCAAAATAGCAATGGAGATTCTTTCTATCATTTTGATTTTTATAGAATAAAAAGTTTGGAAGAAGCTTACGATATTGGATATGAAGATTACTTTTATTCGGGAAGTCTATGCGTAATTGAGTGGCCTGAAATGATTGATGGTTTGTTAAATTTGCCCAAAGGAGTTATCTTTATAAGCGGAGAAGGCAACTCTAGAAATATAAATTTGCATATATGAGCACTATTCACGGTTTAAGTAGTTTGGCGAGTCAAGGTGGTGTAATGCCTAAAGAAAGCGCGCTTGAAGTTGGAAGATTTGAAAAAAGTTTAACGATAGGAATTCCTCGCGAAGTATCATTTCAAGAAAATAGAATTCCTCTTGTTCCAGATTCAGTTTCAGTGTTGGTTAGTAATGGTCATTCCGTTTTGATAGAAACCAATGCAGGTAAAAGTGCGAATTTTGAAGACAAAGATTTTAGTGAGTGCGGGGCCAAAATAGTATATACTTCAAAAGAAATTTACGAGTCTGATATCGTTTTAAAAGTAGCGCCTCCAACATTAGAGGAGCTTGATATGATTAAAGACAAGCAAACATTATTGTCTATTTTGCAAATTGGAATGCAGCCTGCCGGTTACGTTCAAAAAATGTCATCAAAAAAGATAACTGCTTTGGCTTATGAATACCTAAAAGATGAAACAAATGTCTACTCGGTTATTCAGGCAATGAGTGAAATTGTTGGCAGTGCATCCATTTTAATTGCATCAGAGCTTATGAGTAATACCTCTGGGGGGAAAGGAGAAATATTAGGCGGAATTCCAGGTATACCGCCAACAGAAGTGGTCATTTTAGGTGCAGGTACTGTAGGTGAATATGCGGCCCGCGTAGCTGTTGGATTAGGCGCTAATGTAAAAGTATTTGATAGCTCAAGTTATAAGTTAAGACGATTACAACGTAATCTTGGATTTCCTGTTGCGACATCTACACTATCTCCGAACGCGTTGCTGAATGCACTTAAAAATTGTGATGTAGCTATTGGTGCTATTTTAAGCAAAGAGGGAAGGTCGCCTGTTATTGTTACTGAAGAGATGGTTGCTCAAATGAGAAATGGTTCGGTTATTATTGATGTAAGTATTGATCAGGGTGGTTGCTTTGAGACATCTGAAGTGACAAATCACTCTCATCCAACCTATAAGAAATTTGGCGTAATTCATTATTGCGTTCCTAATATTGCAAGTCGTGTGGCTAAAACGGCCTCTTTTGCCTTAAGTAATATTTTTACACCTATTATTTTAAGTATGGGCGAATGTGGTGGAGTAGAAGCATTATTAGAAAAGGACAAGCACGTTAGAGACGCTGCTTATTTATATAGGGGGATGGTGACAAATAAATACGTTTCTGAAATAACTCGTTTGCCTTACCGCGATTTGAATTTATTAATGGCTACTCGCTTTTGATAGTTTTTTAAAGCTTTTGCAAGCAGATTTTAATTCACAGATGTTACACTTTGGATTCTTCGCAGTGCATACGTAGCGTCCATGTAAAATCAACCAATGATGAGCAATGTGTATTAACTCCTCAGGGATGTTTTTTACCAATTGTTTTTCTGTTTCTAAAGGGGTCGTGGAATTAGTTGTTAATCCTATTCTTGCAGACACTCTAAATACGTGCGTATCAACTGCCATTTTCGGCTGATTGAATACAACTGAAGCAACAACATTAGCTGTTTTTCTTCCGACTCCTGGTAGTAAAACTAAATCTTCAACTTTTGAAGGAACTATTCCTTTGAAGTTCGACATTAATAGTTGGCCGAGTCCAACTAGATGCTTGGCTTTATTGTTTGGATAGCTAATTGATTTTATCAAAGAGAATACATCTTCGACTGTAGCTCTGGAAAGGGATTTTGGTTCTGGATATTTTTTAAATAACGCTGGTGTCACCATGTTCACGCGCTTGTCAGTGCATTGCGCAGAAAGAACAACGGCTACAATTAATTCATATGGATTGGAGTAGGTGAGCTCCGTTTCAGCGTTAGGAACATTATTCTTGAAATAATCTAAAACATAGGTGTATCGTTCCTTTTTAGTCATATGCAATACTATGAAAAACGAATAAAAGTTGAAAGCCGGACTTTTCAGTTTCCGGCTTTCAGAATGTTAACAATTAAAATGGAGCAGTAAGTCTTGCGTAATTCATGATGCTCTCTCTCACGCAAGCTGCCGGGGCGATTAAAGAATCATCCAGCGCTTTCGAAATAGCCACCATATCTTGGTAGATTTCATTAATTTCTTCGTTGTTATCTATCGTATTTTGAACCTCAACCGTTTTTAATAATTGAGTTTCATTGTACAAGTAATCAACTAAATCATTTAAAGTACATTCCGATTTCATAGGCGTTATTTTTTATCCATAACGCCATGTCAGATCTTTTTATTGTTTAGTCCGCACTTAACATTAGATTTTTTTCTTCAATCATTTTTCTGAGATTAATGATTGCATATCTCATACGGCCTAAAGACGTGTTGATACTTACATTCGTAGCTTCTGCAATTTCTTTGAAGCTCATGTTTCCATAATGGCGCATAATAACAACCTCTTTCTGATCAAATGGAAGTTGGTCAATTAAATGACGAACTTGAATCTGGATTTGCTTGTTAATGATTTTATCCTCAACATTTGAGTCCATTAATGGTAATGTATCAAAAATGCTGTATTCCTCTGTGTCGTATGCCATTGGCATTCTCTTTTGACCTCTAAAATGGTCAATTGTAAGGTTGTGAGCAATTCTTAAAACCCAGCTCAAGAATTTCCCTTCTTCGTTATAATTTCCTGAACGAAGCGTGTTAATGACTTTAATAAAGGTGTCTTGGAAAATATCATTAGCCAAATCGCTGTCTTTTACCAATAAGTAAATGCTGGTGTAAACTTTCTTTTCGTGACGAATGATTAATTTTTGAAGGGCATTTTCATCACCCTTGATAAATTGAGCTACAAGCTCATTGTCTGAGATTTGTTGGGTACACATAGTTCCTCCTTTTAAGTAGGTTTGAATAAGAAGATTAAATTTTTCTATGTGTAAAGTTTCCCTATAGGCTGCTCAGTTTTTTATTTTATAGTTTTTCTCTTTTGAACGAACGATAAAAGAAGATTAATATTGTTTAGAAGGACAATTTAAGTATTTTTTTATCAGAACGCAAGTAAAAATTTTATTTGACAAGAATTTAACAAGTATCATGCCTAAAATTTTATACAACCTAAATTAATCCAATTAAACTTAAATAATCTAAATGATATGTTAATTTTACGCTGTAATAAATCAATCAAAATGAAAAAGTACTTTTTAGGATTAATAATGGTTATACCTATTGTGGGTTTATGTCAAGAAACAAGAAAGTTTAATAAAGAGACCTTATTATATGAGGGAGAAGAAAAGCATTTGTCGAATGTTAGACAATTGACATTTGGTGGTGATAACGCTGAGGCCTATTTTAGTTTTGATGGAAAAAAAATCACTTATCAAATGAGAAATAAAGAGAAAGGAATGGACTGCGACCAGATCTATTACTTTGATCTTGCTAATTCTAATACAAAAGATTTTCCATCTAAATTAATTAGCACTGGAGAGGGAAGGACAACATGTTCTTATTTTTTACCAGGTGATAGTTTGATTTTATATGCATCAACTCATTTAGGAAATAAAGAGTGCCCTAAAGATCCAGAGAGAAGGTCCGATGGAAAATATGTGTGGGCAGTCTATTCTGACTTTGATGTATTTATCAGTGATCTGAAAGGTAAGATTAAATATCGTCTGACAAAAACTCCTGGTTATGACGCAGAAGCTACGGTTTCTCCTGATGGGAGGAAGATCGTTTTTACGAGTATTCGTTCGGGCGATCTTGAGCTTTATACAATGGATGTCAATGGAAAAAATGTCAAGCAGGTAACTAATCAATTGGGTTATGATGGTGGAGCATTCTTTTCTCCTGATAGTAAACATTTAATATTTAGATCTTCAAGACCAACTACAGCTGAAGAAATTAAAGAGTATAATGATCTATTGAAAGAAGGTCTAGTGATGCCTACAAAAATGTCTCTTTATACTTGTGATGTAGATGGTTCAAACTTGAAAAAAATAACAGACCTTCCAAATGCTAGCTGGGCTCCATTTTACCATCCTTCAGGCAAAAAAGTAATATTCGCTACTAATTATAAGGCGACAAGAGGATTGCCTTTTAATCTTATGATGGTAGATCTAGATGGTTCAAATATGGAGCAAATAACTTACGACACAATGTTCGATGCATTTCCAATGTTTTCTCCTGATGGGAAGAAAATAATATTCTCTTCTAATAGAAACAACAATGGATCGAGAGATACTAATTTATTTATAGCAGACTGGAAAGATTAATTTTTCTTTCTGACATTTTTTAATGTCAATAAGTTCATGCCATTAATACCAAGGCCATCGATATTGTTTTGATGAAGTCTTAAAACTTTGTCGTAGTAGAGAACAACGACCGGCGCTTCCGACATGACAATGGAGTCAAGATGATGGTATTTAATTGTTCTAAGACTATCATTTTGTATGCGCATTGCTGCTTCATACTCAGTGTCAAAAAATGCATTTTCAAAATGCGTGTAGTTAGGACCGTTTGGAGATTTGTTTTTACTATAAAATAACGACAAATAGTTTTCTGGGTCTGAATAATCCGCAATCCATGATCCTCTAAACCAAGATAACTGGTGTTTGCTCACCATCTGACGATGTTGTGCGGCTTGATTGACTTCTACTTTTACTTTAATTCCAATTTCAGCAAGCTGTCCTTGAATAAATTCACATAAATCCTGATACGAATTTGTTGTACTCATTGTAATTGTCGGTAAGCCTTCCCCGTTAGGATATCCAGCTTCTTTCAAAAGTGCTTTGGCTTTTTCAGGGTTAAAGTTATATCCGTAATCGGATGCTGTATTAAATCCCGGAGAGCCTATAGGAACAAATCCTGCAGATCCAGGTGATGCCATATTGTTTCTTAAATATCGGATCATTTTGCCTCTATCGAATGCATAATTGATAGCCTTTCTTATTCTTAAATCATTTAAAGGATTCTTGGCGTCTTCCTGATTTAGATCAATTGCAAATCCTAGATACTCTGTGTTTAAGTAAGACGAAGTAAGTACTTTAAATTTGTCTTTGTATTTCGATTTAATGCTGCCATTCTTGTTTAAAAGATCATCTTTATAGGATGCATCTAGTCCGCTGATTAAGTCGATTTTGCCTTTAAGGAATTCCATGAATGCACTTTGCTTATCAGGAATGAATGAAATCATGACTGCATCTAAATAGGGAAGTCGAATTCCGTTTTCATCTTTTTCAAAATAGTTTTCATTCTTGTGAAACACTAACGCAGATCGCTCAAACCATTTGAAGAATTTAAACGGACCTGTGCCGATAGGGTTTTTTCTGAAATCTTTACCATAATATTCAATAGCCTCGTGTGGTACAACAGAACAATATGTGGAGGATAGTAAGCCCAAAAAAGGAGGAAAGGATTCTTTTAGTTGAATGGATAAAGTCGTGTCGTTAAGGGCTTGAATATTTAAGAGGTTTTTGATGGTATCCTGTTCGATAAAGTTAAAAATCCAGCTTCCTGGAGAAGCTACTTTGGGGTCGATAATTCGATTGAATGAATAAACAAAATCGCTTGCGTTTACTTTCCTGCTTTTCAAGAATTTTGCACCTGAATGAAAATAAACGTCATCGCGTAATATGAATGAATAAGTTTTTCCATCGGGACTAATCGTCCATGATTTAGCAATACAAGGTTGTGGGATTAATCCGTCATTTAAGCTTACTAGTCCATTAAAGAGCTGGTTACAAGCCCAAATATTTGCTTGGTTACTTGCAAATGCAGGGTCTAAGGATGTTACTCCAGATGCTTCATTATATCGAAATACAGTTTTTTCACTCTTGTTTGAATGAGAATTAGTACATCCTGATAAAATCAGAAGGAGAATAGAAATTGCAATTAATCGCATATACAAATCTAATAAAGAAACTGTAGACTTTTGCTTCTTGTTACATGCAGCAATTTTATACTTTTGCAACACATGAATACTGTAGCATTTCATACACTTGGATGTAAGTTGAATTTTTCTGAAACTTCAACAATCGCTCGTCAATTTAAAGAGGCGGGATGGGATAAGGTGTCCTTTCCTGGACCTGCAGATGTATATGTGATTAATACGTGCTCCGTAACTGAAAATGCAGACAAAGAGTGTAAGTCGATTGTGAATAGAGCAATGGCCGCTAATGGCAATGGGAAGGTAATTGTGATTGGATGCTATGCTCAGTTAAAACCTCAAGAGATTGCGAATATAACAGGTGTTGATTTGGTGTTAGGTGCTCAAGAGAAGTTCAATGTTCTTGACTATTTAAATACACTTGAGAAGAAAGATAAAGGAAGTTACATTTCATGTGAGATTGAACAAATTGAAACGTTTGTTAGTTCTCATTCATCTGATGATAGAACGCGTGTGTTTTTGAAAGTTCAAGATGGTTGTGATTACAGCTGTACTTTTTGTACGATACCATTGGCTAGAGGAAAGTCGCGAAGTGATACAGTGCAAAACGTTGTTGCTAAAGCGGAAGAGATTATTAAATCAGGTGTCAAAGAAATTGTATTGACCGGAATTAATTTAGGTGATTTTGGATTAGATGCGAATGGTAAAAGAGTTGAGCGTTTTGTTGATTTGGTAAGCGCGCTTGACAAAGTTGATGGGTTGGAGCGAATTCGAATTTCCTCAATTGAACCCAATTTATTGACGGATGAAATAATTGAATTGATAAGTAAATCAAATAAGTTTGTACCACATTTTCATATTCCATTACAAAGTGGCTCTGATGCTATGCTTAAGTTAATGCGTCGCCGTTATCTTCGTGATTTATATGTCGACAAAGTGCAGAAAATCCGAAAGCTTATTCCGAATTGTTCAATTGGAGTTGATGTGATTGTTGGATTTCCTGGAGAGACGGATGAGCACTTTGATCAAACAGTTGATTTTTTAAAGGACTTAGATATAACCTATCTTCATGTGTTCACTTATTCCGAAAGAGAGAATACTCCGGCGAAGGATTACGAAGGAAAAGTCCCGATGGAAATTCGAAAATTGAGAAACAAGACGTTGAGAAATTTATCAATCAAGAAGCAACGTGCGTTTTACGAGAAAAATATTGGAATGCAACGTCTAGTTTTATTTGAGTCGGAAATACAAAATGATTTCATTTACGGTTATACTGATAACTATATTCGTGTTAAGACTAATTACGATGGCGGTTTGATTAATAAAATCGTGAATTGTAAAATCGAAAATATCACTCCTGAATGTGTAGGAGAAGTTGAATTGTTAATGAATTAAAGAATGTATCCTACCATATCAGATTTCTTGCTTGACTTTTTTGGATTGAACCTGCCACTTCCAATACAAACTTTTGGATTTATGCTGGCAATTTCATTTTTTCTTGCAGCGTATACATTGAAGCTTGAGCTGTTACGTAAGGAAAAATCTGGTTTATTAAACTATCATGTAGTTACTACGGTTCAAGGTAAGCCTGCTTCAATAATCGAGATTTTGAGTTCTGCAGTTACAGGTTTTTTTATTGGGTTTAAATTGACTTTTATACTTTTTAATTATTCTGAATTTGTTAATGATACACAAGGAGTTTTACTTTCGTCAAAAGGCAATGCGATTGGCGGATTAATTGTAGCGGCATCAATGGCGTATATGCGTTACCGTGAGGGCGAAAAAAATAAACTTCCTGAATTGAAAGTTGTGCAGGAAAATGTATGGCCGCATCAGATGGTGATGAATATTACATTTACCGCAGCTATATCAGGAATTATTGGAGCAAAGCTTTTTCACAACCTTGAAAACTGGGATGAGTTGATGGCTAATCCTGTAGATGCATTATTGTCGTTTAGTGGACTTACCATGTATGGAGGATTAATCTTTGGAACTGTAGCTGTAATTTACATGACGCGAAAATATGGTATCCATCCATTGCACATTGCTGATGCTGCAGCGCCAGGAATTATGTTGGCCTATGGAACAGGACGATTAGGTTGTCAATTGTCGGGTGACGGTGATTGGGGTGTTGTTAATCTTGCACCTAAGCCAGATTGGATGAGCTTTTTACCGGATTGGTTTTGGTCGTATAGTTACCCGCATAATGTAATTAGTAGCGGTGTGCCAATGGAAGGATGTTTTGGGAAACATTGCATGATTTTACCTCAACCTGTATTTCCAACACCATTGTATGAAGCAATCATATGCATTGCATTGTTTTTTGTGTTGTGGTCGGCAAGAAAGAGATTAATTTTTCCAGGGGCTGTGTTTTCACTTTATTTATTGTTAAACGGAATTGAACGATTTGCAATAGAACAAATTCGTGTCAATAATAAATTCATGTTCTTGGGAATGAATTTGACGCAGGCAGAAATTATCGCTTCTTGTTTGATTATTTTAGGATTATCCGGATTGATAGTATTTAGAAAAAAATCCAATGGAGTTAATCAATAAAACATTTTGTGAAGAGGTTAAGTTGATCGTAAATGAGGCTGTTTCATTTATACGCAATGAAAGATTAAATTTTGATCAGTCTGCTGTTGAGTATAAAGGTACAAACGATTTAGTTTCTTACGTTGATAAAACGGCAGAGAAAATTCTTGTAGATAAGCTAGTTCTTTTAATTCCTGAAGCAGGTTTTATTACAGAAGAAAATACACTTTCAATTAATGATAAAGATTATTGTTGGATTATTGATCCATTGGATGGAACTACCAATTTTATTCATGGGTTAAATTGTTATTGTGTGAGTGTAGCATTGTTGTTTAAGAATGAATTAGTTCTTGGTATTGTTCACGAAGTAATTTCTGATGAATGCTTTTATGCGTGGAAAGATGGTGGTGCGTATTGCAACAACAATAAAATAGTGGTTTCCTCAATTGCAGATTTAAATCAGTCATTAATCGCAACTGGATTTCCTTACACCAATTATTCTAGGATGGAAGCATACATGCGTGTATTCGATTATTGTATGCGAAATACACATGGACTGAGAAGACTTGGGTCAGCTGCAATGGATTTAGTTTATGTTGCAGCAGGTAGGATGGATGCCTTTTATGAGTACGGTTTAAACGCTTGGGATATTGCAGCAGGCTGTATCATCTTGAAAGAAGCAGGAGGGGAGGTAAGTGATTTTTCGGGAGAAGAAAATTATTTGTTTGGTAGAGAGATTTTAGCCACTAACAAAAAAATACACCGATCTTTTTTAACAGTAATCTCAAAAGAATTTAATCAATAAAAAAGCGCTGTATTTCTACAGCCCTTGAGATTTTACTTCTGGCTTTTATGTTTCAGAACTTTAGCTTCGATATAAAATATCGTTTCTTCAGCAATATTTTTACATTGGTCGCCAACACGTTCTAATTTTCTAATCATACTTATCGTATATAAACTCTGATTGATGTGATCTGCATGCGTGCGAATAAATGCAGCGATTTTATCATTCGCTTCAATATTGATTTCATCAACTGTTTCATCTAATTTAAAAATACTTCGAGCAAGTTTGGTGTCTTCTTCAGCAAATGAACGAGCTGTTGTATTCATAATTTCGATACATGTATCGAACATCTCAATTACTCTCGATGTTTCAAGTAATTCTTTCTCTGGCTCGAGCTTGAAATTCATTACAAACTTCGCAACACTTTCAGCAATGTCTCCAATTCTTTCAAGATTAGAATTGATTTTCATGCATGCTAATACAAATCGCAAATCGATTGCAACAGGATTAAACAATGCAATGATATTTTCGCAATCGCGATCAATTTTTAATTCGAATCCGTTAACACGTTTTTCGTTTATCACTACCTCACGAGCTAAGTCTTTGTCAAGTTGTAAAAACGACTCTTTCGATTTGGTTAATTGCGTTTGAACAAGTTCGAACATTTCAAGAATGTTAGAACGTAAGTTTTGTAATTCAATATTTAAATGTGACATAATGTTATTTTGTTAATGATCAACCAAATCTTCCAGTGATGTAGTTTTGGGTTCTAACATCTGTAGGGTTGGTGAATATTTTTTTTGTTGAATCAAACTCTACTAACTCTCCTAAATAAAAGAATGCAGTGCTATCGCTAACCCTTCCTGCTTGTTGCATATTATGAGTAACGATAATGATTGTATAGAGATTTTTTAAATCATAAATCAACTCTTCAATTTTAGCTGTAGAGATAGGGTCTAATGCAGAAGCAGGCTCATCCATCAATAATACAGAAGGTTCAATAGCCAATGCTCTAGCTATACATAAACGTTGTTGTTGACCCGTAGATAAGGCCATTGCTGATTTTTTAAGTTTGTCTTTAACTTCATCCCAAAGCGCTGCCTGCTTTAAGCATATTTCTACACGTTCTTCAATAAAACTTTTATGAGTAATGCCGTTTACACGAAGTCCGTAGGTGACATTTTCAAAAATGGTTTTAGGAAATGGATTTGGTTTTTGAAAAACCATTCCTACTCGCTTTCTTAATTCATCGATTTTGATTGACTTGCTATAAATATTTTTACCGTCAATTAAACATTCTCCTTCAATTTTTACCCCATCTATAAGATCATTCATTCGATTAAACAAGCGGAGAAAGGTTGACTTACCACAACCAGAAGGGCCTATAAGTGCAGTAACAGTGTTTTTTTCAATCCCCATGTTGATTCCTTTTAAAGCATGAAAGGAGCCATAATGAAGATTTACATTTTTACTCTCTATTTTATACATGATAGATTAATTCGTTTTGTACTTCTTTGTTAAAATTCTACGGATAATGTTGGCGATAATGTTTAATATGAAGACAATTAAAATTAAAATTACGGCAGTTCCATAGGCCATTACTCTCGATTCTCCAATATTGGTTCCGCTAGTAGATATAACATATAAGTGATAAGGCAATGCCATCACTTGGTCAAAAATACTAGTAGGTAATTTAGGAAGAAAATAAGCAGCAACGGTGAATAAAATGGGTGCTGTTTCACCTGATACACGACCAATACTTAAAATTAGTCCGGTGATGATATTCGGCAATGCCATTGGCAATGTTACGCGTTTAATGGTTTGTAATTTTGTTGCTCCAAGAGCATAGCTAGCTTCACGATAAGAATTATCAATTGCTTTTAAAGCTTCTTCCGTTGTGCGTATTACAACAGGTAATGCTAATAATCCTAACGTTAACGAACCTGCTAAAATAGAATCACCAAATTCTAATTTGTTTACGAATAAAGCCATTCCGAATAATCCGAAAATGATGGATGGTACTCCCGCTAGATTGGCTGTCATCAATTGAACAAATTTTCTATACCAATTATCCTTAGTAAATTCAAAAATATAAATGCCCGACATTACACCAATTGGAAATGCAAAGAGCATAGAGCCTGCTATGAGGGTCAATGTTCCGATTATTGCAGGATAAATTCCACCTTTGGTCATTCCATCTTCAGGCATTTTCGTGATAAAATCCCAACTAACAACACCAATCCCTTTTACTAAAATGAATCCGATAATAGAAAATAATATTCCCATCACGGCTAAAGATAAAATTCTGAATGTCCAAAATGCTATCGACTGACTAAGTATTTTTTTAAAATCTGATTGCATATTGATTATCGATTAACACGTCTTTTTGAAATTGTTTCTACCCAAATATTAATAACCATTGTGATAATAAATAAAATACATCCAAGTCCAAATAATGCTTTGTAATGAATACCATTCGAAGGTGCTTCCCCTAATTCAGCTGCAATTGTTGCTGGAATTGTACGTAGAGGTTCTAATAATGAATGTGGCATTACTGCAGCATTTCCGGTTACCATTAAAACCGCCATTGTTTCACCAATTGCTCTTCCAATTCCTAATATTGCGGCAGCAGAAATTCCAGATGCAGAGTAGGGAATTACGACTTTGTAAATAGTTTGCCATTGGGTTGCTCCTAAGGCAAGACTTGCTTCTTTCATTGCACGAGGGGTATTCCTCAATGCATCTTCAGTTAACGTAATAATTGTTGGAAGTGCCATGATAGCAAGTACAATTGCACCAGCTAATCCTGATTCACCAACAGGCAAATCAAATATTTTTTGAATTAAAGGGACAATAACTATCAACCCGAAAAAGCCATATACTACTGAAGGGATTCCTGCTAGTAATTCAATAAATGGTTTATAGATAGCGCGAATTTTTGGATGCGCTACTTCAGCAATATAAATAGCAGTAGCTAATCCAATTGGTAGCGCAATAAGAATAGCAGCAATCGAGACATAAAGTGTTCCTAAAATCAGAGGTAGCACACCAAGTTGTACAGCAGGATTTGCTGTTGGAAACCACTCTCTACCCAACAAAAAATTTTTAGGCGAAATGTTGTCAATCGTAGCAACTTTAGACTTATGATTTTTATCTAGATATTTTTTTGAGAAGACTGCAATCATTCCTGGATTAGCTTCAATGAGCGAATCCATTTTATGAGGTAAAAATTCAAATTCAGGGCCTAGCTCTTCTTCAGAAAAATAATTACTTAGATCATTGAAATTAAATAGTAAAATAGAGTCATTTGCGCCACCGACTACACTCCAATTGGTAGTTTCCTGATCAAAGATTTTTTTTATATCAACAGAAGTTAAATGACTTACCTTGTTTTGGTTACTTAAAACAATAACATTGTCTCCTTCTAGCGGTGATTCCGTAAAAACGGATATACCTTCTTTGAATAAGAACAAGACTATTAATAAAACAGTTAATGTAGTTATTGTACTACTTAACATCAAAAGCCTTTCAATAAATTTGTTTATTACTTTTTTGATCACGGTCAAAGGTAGTGGTTTAGCTAAAACTAATAAAAGCCGCACTGAAAAATGCGGCTTTTATTTAATAATTTGATATTAAAATCCGTCTAAAGAAATGTATCCAATTTGAGATACTAATCCTTGTCCTGTTTTACCAACTACATAATCAATGAATGGTTTAACAATAGGCTCTGACTTGGTTAGATAATAGAAAAATAATGGACGAACAACTGGATATGTTCTGTTTTTAGCAGCTAACAACGATGGTTTTACATACGATTTTCCTTTATCAGTTGATACTCCAATTGCTTTAACACTTTTATCAAGGTAAGCTAATCCTACATATCCGATAGCACCTTTTGTTTGACTTACTGATTGAATAACCGCTCCTGATGCTGGCATATTTAAGCAAGTAGCTGCATAGTTTTTACGATTAAGTAAATGCTCTTTAAAGAACTCATATGTTCCTGAAGATGTCTCTCTTGCATAAGCAACAATTTTCATATCATCTCCACCTACTTCTTTCCAGTTTTTGATTTTACCTGTAAAGATCCCTTCAATTTGTTCTCTTGTTAATTGATTTACTTTGTTACCAGGATTAACAATAATACTTAAAGCATCAAAAGCAATTTTTACTTCTTTATATTGACGACCTGCTTCTTGTAATTTAAATTTTTCATCCATTTTAATAGAACGTGACGACATAGCTATAAGAGTGGTTCCGTCAATTAAAGCTGCAATACCAACACCAGAACCTCCGCCAACAACACTAATATTTGCATTTTTATTAGTCTTAATAAATTGCTCGGCTATTTTCTGGCCTATAGGCAAAACTGAATCACTACCTTTAAGCAAAAGTTTTTGTGAAAAGGCCGAGTTCCCCAAAAAGGTAAATAAGAAAAGCAATAAAAGTAACCTATAAGTTTTTACATTGTAGGAAACCATATTGTTGTATCTATTGCTATTATCCAATTATAAATAAAAATTAACTAGAAATTCACCTGTGCTTGAATACGAAGTAGATTTCCTGTTTGATAATTGTCTTGATTAACAAAATCTTCATATCTTCTTTTTGAAATTGTATAATTCACCACTAGTTCAAAGTTTTTGTTGATTTGCCATTCCCCACCAATTTCAAGGTCCTCTACATTATAGCTTCTCGCATCTTTTTCATGTTTTTTTCCACCATCATAATATTGATATCTGACAAAAGGAATTAACACTTGACTTTTAATCTTCGTCATATAGCTTAATGTTACATAGCCACCCTTTAGCCCTTTAACCTCAATTGAATCTGTTTCTTTGTTAAATTCCGGACCCTCACCAATTGTATATTCTGCTTGAATACCGAATGGTTTTGGGTATACTACAAAAGTACCTGCAACTCTCTGATCTGTATAGTTCAGATTTGTATTTGTTTTTACACCTGAACTTAAATTTGATTTAGGCATTACCCATTTGCCCTTAAAGGCTTGAACTCCTAATTCAATAATTTGGTTTTTGATTTCAAACGGATAAGTAATTCTTGTAACAATATGTGGTTCGTTGTTCAGTTCTGGATTATTTGCAGTTTGACCATTGTAGGCGCCAAAAGCAAAAATGCCATAGTCTCCACTTCCCTTTAGTCCATCAGCAACTAGGCTTGAAAATAGCTTTCGTTTGTTTTTAGGTGCCCAATATAAAAATGCTCCAAGGTCTCGTTCGTTAGAAACAGCACTATTTAATGCATCATTTCGATCTAGTGGAATTCTATTTTGACTTGACTGCATATTTTCAAATCCATATGGAACTTTACTTTGACCTATCCGTACCCTAAATTCATTGTCTTTGTTTAATCCAATATCAAAGTAAGCATCCCTTAACTGTCCAAAATGAAGTTTGTCTGATGATGGGCTGCTGGCAAAGTCAGGCTGAACATAAAAGTAAACGTTTTTATTTATTTGTCCAAAAATGATAACACGCATACGACGAATAAAGAAACCTCCATCTTTACCCCATGATTTATCGCATTGTTCACAACCTAGATTTTCATTTGTCTCCAACAACCTATTGTATCGAACTTGAGAATATCCTCTAATTGAAAAATTTTCATACCATTTCATTTTTGAATTATCAGAAACAGTTATCGATTTTGTTGTATCCATTTGACTAAATGCCAAAACAGGAACGTTTAACAACAAAAGTGCAATTAGCGTAATTTTAATTAGATTGTTGAGTTGGGCGAAAACGATTTTCTTATTCATGCTATTGATAATTAGTTTTTTATGGGTTTAATGTTGATGTTTATTGTAATATGTATAGTGTTAAATAAATGTTAGTTAATGGACATATTGTTAAGTAATTGCAAATAAATTATTAATATGTTAAGTGTGTTTTATAGTAGTATTAAGATAATGTTAACAAACTTCCTTTAAAATTTCTAATAGATTAGTTAATTAGCAAGTGCCTAGAGTTTAATTTGAGTCAGATTTACTATAATTGGATTTTTGTATCACTGATTATTTATAAAAACATACAGTTGGGCGCTAAGAAGAGTTGATTATCCTTTAATATTGCAGTAACATTTTGATAATGTAACAAAACGATATTTGACTAGAAAAAAAGTTTATGGAAAACTCAAATGTTAAAGTGTTAATAGTCGACGACGAGCCAGATATTCTTGAGTTTATGGAGTATAATCTGAAAAAAGAAGGTTATGTGGTTTTGCAAGCAAAAAATGGAAAGGAAGCGGTAGATATTGCTAGAAAAGAAATACCACATTTGGTGATATTGGATATTATGATGCCAATCATGGATGGAATTGAAGCTTGTAGAGTGATGCGCGAAATACCGGAATTGCAAAATACACTTATTACTTTTCTAACTGCTCGAAATGAAGAATATTCTCAATTGGCAGGTTTTGATGTAGGAGCTGATGATTATATCACGAAACCAATCAAGCCAAGAATAATGTTGAGCAGAGTAAAGGCGCTTTTAAGACGTTTAAATGGTAACATCGGCACATCAACTCCAGTGGTTCAAATAGGTAATTTAAAAATTGATAGAGAAAGTTATTTGGTCTACAAAGATGATGAGTCGATTGTGTTGCCACGCAAAGAGTTTGAGTTACTTTCACTATTAACATCTAAGCCTGGTAAGGTATTTACTCGTGAAGATATATTATCAAGAGTATGGGGTTCTGATATTGTTGTTGGAGATCGTACAATTGATGTCCACATTCGTAAAATAAGAGAGAAACTAGGTGATGATTCGATTAAAACTATCAAAGGAATAGGGTACAAATTCGATATCTGATAAATCGATATTTTTGTTCTTTAATTGATTTGATGTGAAGCCTCTAAAAATAACAATCATTGCCTCGCTTTTTCTGAGTTCTGTTGTGACAGGATTGTTTTATATTGTTTCAGAATTTTTAGTCGAAAGAATTCCAATATCGACATTGCTCATTTTGTTTATTATCGTTTTTGTTTTTTCATTGGCCGCATTGAAGTACTTGTACTCTCATTATATTTTTAATAATCTAAATAGAATTTACCGCGATATTGTAAAGCTTAAAAATCCGAATGAACCTATTCGATCTTTTCAAGAGTCTGGAACAGATATTACCAATGAAATTCAGAATATCTTAGTCGATTGGAGTAAAGAGTCAAAACAAGAGATTGATAATTTAAAACAAGTAGAAATTTATAGAAGAGAGTTTTTAAGTAATGTATCGCACGAATTAAAAACTCCTATTTTTTCTGCTCAAGGATATATTCATACGTTGATTGATGGAGGAATAGAAGATGCAGATATAAATCTTTTATATTTGAATAAAGCTGCAAAGAGTATTGATCGTTTAGTTTCAATGGTAGATGATCTTGAATCAATTTCAAAACTTGAGGCAGGTGAGTTAATAGTTGAGGTAAGAACGTTTGATATTACCGATTTGATTCATGATGTGATTGATTCGCTTGAAATGCAATCAAAGGAAAAAAAAATAAATCTTCATCTTGTTGAGGATTCAAACCGTCCTGTTTATGTAAACGGTGATCGTGATTTAATTCGTCAGGTAGTTGTTAATTTATTAGTGAATTCGATTAAGTATGGAGTTCAAGGCGGCGAAACAACTATCAGTTATGCTGATGGAGGTGATAAGATTATCGTTGATATAGCAGATAATGGAATTGGAATTGAAAAAGGACATCTACCACGTTTGTTTGAGCGATTTTATCGAGTGGATAAAAGTCGTTCGCGTGATCAGGGTGGTACTGGCTTAGGCCTCGCCATCGTGAAGCATATTATCGAAGCACATAGCCAGTATATTAGTGTCCATTCGGAAGTTGGTAAAGGAACAACCTTCTCCTTTTCATTGCAGCTTAGCAAATAAGTGAACTAAGCAACAAAATAATTACCTTCGCATTTCAAATTTTCATTTATGAAATCGAAGACTATAACAACAGCTTTAGCAAAAAGAATTGCAAAAATAAAATCGTTTAATCCGAATTCGCCTGGTTTAAAAGAAGCCAACGTATTTGGTTTGCCATTCACTCCTGAAGAATCAGAGATTGTATTAATTCCTGTCCCTTGGGAAACTACAGTAAGTTATGGTGGTGGTACATCAAAAGGACCTGCTGCAATTTTAGAAGCATCTGCACAGGTAGATCTTTTTCACGCTGAATTTCCTGAGCTTTGGAAACAGGGTATAGCCATGACCGATATATCCAAGCAATTACAAACGCAAAGCAAGGCTGCGAAAAAATCAGCAGCTAAAATTATTGATGCATTCGCAGAAGGAAAAAGTCCGCAAAATGATCCAAAGCTAAAGAAAGCATTAGATGAAGTTAATGCAGCAACAGCAAAAATGATTGACCACGTAGAAGGCATCACCACTGAATGGTTGAACAAAGGGAAATTAGTTGGGTTAGTAGGAGGAGATCATAGTACTCCATTGGGATTCTTTAAAGCACTTTCAAAGAAATACAAGAAGTACGGAATTCTACAAATTGATGCGCATATGGATTTGCGCAAAGCATATGAAGGGTTTACTTATTCTCATGCATCAATTATGTATAATACACTTCAATTAAAAGAAGTAACAAAGTTGGTTCAGTTAGGTATTCGTGATTTTTGTGAAGAGGAAAACAACTTCGCTGAAAAAAATGCTAATCGCGTAAAAGTATTTACCTACGCAGATGTATGTAATAAGCAATATGAAGGAGCCACTTGGAAAAAGATGTGCGATGAAATTATATCCTCTTTACCTGAGCACGTGCATATAAGTTTTGATATTGATGGTTTAGATCCGAAACTTTGTCCGAATACAGGAACACCTGTTGCTGGTGGATTCGAATTTCATGAGATTACTTATTTGTTATCTGCTTTAGCGAAAAGTAAAAAGAAAATTATTTCATTCGATTTAAATGAAGTATCGCCAGGTGATGATGACTGGGATGGAAATGTAGGTTCACGCATGTTGTTTCATTTATGCGGAGTACTTGCGAAATCAAAAGGATTGATCAAATAAAATTTAAAAACGATAAAAAGAAAGCCGAAATAATTTATTTCGGCTTTCTTCGTCATTAGCTTATGTTAATTTGCAATGGCAACTTCTGAATTCTTAAATACAAAGTTGTTTGCCTTGTCGATGTCGATTTCAATAACCGCATCTTTACTTATTGTTCCTGCTAAAATTTGTTTACTTAATTCGTTAAGTACACGTTTTTGCATCACACGCTTTAGAGGTCGTGCACCAAATTGTGGGTCATATCCTAACTGCGCAAGCCAGTCAATTGCATCTTCTGTAATGTGAATTCGAATGTCATTTTTCGCGAGCATACTTGCGACTGAATTGAATTGAATTCTAACGATGTTATTTATTTCATTCCTTGATAAAGGTGAGAACATAATAATCTCATCTATACGATTCAGGAATTCAGGTCGCATGGATTTTTTTAGCAAATCAAATACTTCAAGTTTTGTTTTAGCAAGGACTTCATCTGTATTGAAATCAGTTAATGTTTCTGAATTTGATTGAATTAGATGAGCACCAATATTCGATGTCATAATAATAATCGTATTCTTGAAATTTGCAATACGTCCTTTGTTATCTGTTAATCGTCCATCGTCTAATACTTGTAACAAAATATTAAACACATCCGGATGCGCTTTTTCAATTTCATCAAGTAATACAACGCTATATGGTCTCCTTCTCACTGCTTCCGTTAATTGTCCACCTTCATCATATCCAACATATCCTGGAGGCGCTCCAATTAATCGGCTTACACTATGACGTTCTTGGTATTCACTCATGTCTATTCTCGTCATTGCATTTTCATCGTTGAATAAAAATTCTGCAAGTGCTTTTGCTAATTCCGTTTTACCAACACCAGTAGTACCAAGGAAGATGAATGATCCAATTGGTTTGCGACTGTCTTGCAATCCTGCGCGACTTCTTCTTACTGCATCTGACAATGCTGCGATTGCTTCTTCTTGTCCAACGACACGTTTGTGCAATTCTGTTTCTAGATGCAATAATTTTTCACGCTCACTTTGCAACATTCGTTTAACAGGAATTCCTGTCCAGCGACTAACCACATCTGCTATGTCTTCCGCGTCCACTTCTTCTTTGATAAGTGCTTTATCTTTTTGAGCATCGATAAGTTTTTCATTCAGTGCGATTAATTTCTCTTCTGCTTCTTTGATCTTTCCATATCTAATTTCTGCTACTCTTCCATAATCACCAGTGCGCTCTGCTTGCTCCGCTTCAATTTTAAAATTTTCAATATCCGCTTTCGTTTGTTGAATGGTAGTGATTACTTGCTTTTCTGCTTCCCATCTTCCTTTGATCGCATTACGTTGCTCGTTTAGGTTTGCTAATTCTTCGCCGATTTCATTTACTTTTTTTGAATCGCCTTCTCTTTTAATTGCAGCGCGTTCAATTTCTAATTGCATAATACGACGTTGGATTTCGTCTAGCTCTTCAGGAACAGAATCCATCTCTAAACGAAGTTTCGCTGCCGCTTCATCAACCAAGTCGATAGCTTTATCTGGCAAGAAACGATCACTGATATAACGGTCACTAAGTTCCGCTGCTGCAATAATTGCTTCGTCTTTAATTCGCACTTTATGATGTGTTTCATAACGCTCTTTTAGTCCACGTAAAATAGAGATCGTGTCTTCTGCACTTGGCTCTTCAACCATTACCTTTTGAAAACGTCTTTCAAGTGCTTTATCTTTTTCAATGAACTTTTGATATTCGTTGAGTGTGGTTGCACCAATAGAACGAAGTTCACCTCTCGCTAATGCTGGCTTAAGAATATTTGCAGCATCCATTGCTCCTTCGCCGCCACCAGCACCTACGAGGGTATGAATTTCATCAATGAATAAAATGATTTCTCCATCAGCACTGATTACTTCTTTCACAACAGACTTCAATCGCTCTTCAAACTCACCTTTGTATTTTGCTCCTGCTACTAATGCACCCATATCGAGCGAGTATATCATTTTTGTTTTCAGATTCTCAGGGACATCACCATTGATAATACGATGTGCTAGTCCTTCTGCTATCGCAGTTTTACCTACACCGGGTTCACCGATAAGTACAGGATTGTTCTTTGTTCTTCGAGATAAAATTTGAAGTACGCGTCTGATTTCTTCATCTCGTCCGATAACAGGATCTAATTTTCCAGCACGCGCTAATTCATTTAAATTACGTGCATACTTGTTTAAGGAATTATAGGTCTCTTCTGCAGATGCACTTGTTACTTTAGCTCCTTTGCGAAGGTCAAGAATAGCATTTTTTAAATCCTTATCTATAATTCCGTTTTCTTTTAAAAGACGTGCTACATTATCGTTATTGCTGATAAGTGCCAACATCAAATGTTCTACAGATACAAATTCGTCTTTAAAATCCTTCAGTAATTGAAGTGATTTATTAAACGTTTGATTCAATTCATTACTTAAGTAAGCAGAGCCACCAGATGTTTTCGGATATCCATCAACGATTTTATTTACACTATTGGAAAGTGTATTTAAATTTATATTTAACTTCTTGAGTAAAAAAGGAACCACATTCTCATCCACCTCTAATAAGGCTTTTAATAAATGACCTGTATCAATGGTGGGATTACCATTTGCACTTGCAATTTGCTGTGCTTGCTGTATCGCTTCTTGCGACTTCAGCGTGTATTGATTAAAGTTCATAGTTAGTGTTTTTTTTTGGCCGCTTATCAAATCAATAACCAATGCAATAAAATAAAAATAACAGGCAATTATGGCATAAAAAAATAAAGTGGCCCGACTAAATTGCCGAACCACTTTTTATATTAAGACAAGTTGTCTTGTTTTCTTAGAAGGTAATGGTGATTGTCCCTTTTTGCTCAAGAGGGAAGGTGGTACCTCCATCAAACATTGCGCTCTCTGCAGCTTGTTTAGCTTTCGTTAAAAGATAATTACTTGTTGTCGTTGTTCCATCAGCGCCAGCTTCAGCTTTCATGATATTACCGTATTTATTGATAGTGATATTTACAACCACAATTCCTTTTTCCATTGTAAGGTTATCAATTTTAGGCTGACGAGTTAATTTTCTTCCAGGCATCACATACGTTGCTCCTTTAGTTGTAGTGGTTGACACTGAAGAACCCCCTCCAACAACACCGTCAAAAAGAATAGATGATATTTCACCAACGTTAAACGTAATATTGCTTCCTTTATAGAAGAAAGTAACAGTGTTGTTTTGTATTGATTGTAGTTCTCCATTCAGCTTGCTTCCATCCTTCATTACTACTGTGTGTTGTGCATTAGCGATGTTAGCGGCTACACATAATGTCAAAGCGATTAGTATTTTTTTCATGATTAAAGTTTAATATTCAAAACTAACAAATAAATAAAGGAATTATTGCCATAAAGATTCGTTGCTTTATAACAATCTTATGTTAATTTGTATCTTTGCCCAATAAATGTAATATGAATTTACTCTTTTCGTACTTGAAGGCTTATTGGAAACTTGTCCTTCTTGCTTTACTCCTTGCAACAATTAATCAAGTTTTTTCCCTGTTAGATCCTTACATTTTTAAGCATGTCATCGACGATTATGTAACTAAGTTCGATCAGCATGATAAGCAGTCTTTTTTTCGAGGTGTAGGATTGTTATTATCAGCAGCCGTTGGGGTAGCATTTGTGAGCAGGATAGCTAAAAATTTTCAAGATTATTTCGTGAATGTAATTACTCAAAAGGTAGGTGCCAAAATTTATGCTGATGGAATTATGCATTCATTAGAGCTGCCTTATAGTGTTTTTGAAGATCAGCGAAGTGGTGAAACGCTGGGTAAATTGCAGAAGGTAAAAACGGACGTTGAGCGATTAATCAGTACTTTCATTAATGTGTTATTTACTTCTATCGTTGCAATTGTTTTTGTTACGGTATATGCTATTAATGTACATTGGATAATTGCCCCTATTTATTTCGGGACAATTCCACTATTAGGGGTGCTTAGTTCTTTTTTAAGTCGAAAGGTAAAAACAATTCAGAAAAAAATTGTTGCTGAGACTACAGCATTAGCCGGGGCTACAACAGAATCATTACGAAATATAGAACTTGTTAAAAGTTTAGGTTTGGCAGGTCAGGAAATAAAACGATTGAATGATACAACAAGTAAGATACTTGGCCTTGAGTTAAAAAAGGTACGATATATTCGTTCTTTAAGTTTTATTCAAGGAACGAGCGTGAATCTCCTTCGAACATCTATCATGTTTGTCATGCTTTATTTGATCTTTGATAAACAAATTACTTTAGGACAATTTTTTACGATGTTCATTTATTCATTTTTTATTTTTGGACCACTTCAGGAGTTAGGTAATATAATTAATGTTTATCGCGAAGCTGAAGTGTCACTTGCTAATTTTCAGGAAATTCTAGCTGTTGAAAAAGAGCCTAAGGCAATCAATCCCGAAGGACTTGGTTCAATCGAGCGATTTGAATTTAACCATGTTCACTTCAAACATCCCTCATCAACGTCAAAAGCAGTTGTCGATGTAGCTTTTAAAGTTGGTAAAGGAGAGACCATCGCATTTGTTGGTCCGTCAGGATCTGGTAAAACAACCTTAGTGAAATTATTAGTTGGCTTGTATACTCCTTTAGAGGGAGCTATATCTTATAACGATAAGGTCGCATCAAATATTAATTTGGATGAACTGAGATCTCAAATTGGATTAGTTACTCAAGACACTCAATTGTTTTCAGGAACGATTAGAGAGAATTTATTATTCGTGGCTCCTAAAGCAACAGATGAAGAATGTCTTGCTGCATTAAATAAAGCTGCGCTTGATAATTTACTTGCAAGAGCAGACAAAGGATTGGATACTATTATTGGCGAAGGTGGAGTAAAAGTTTCGGGAGGAGAGCGTCAGCGATTATCTATTGCAAGAGCATTATTAAGAAAGCCATCACTTTTAATTTTCGACGAAGCAACATCTGCATTAGATTCGCTTACGGAGGAAGAGATTAATACTACCGTCCGTGCAATTTCAAAAGATAATCATCATATTACTGTTTTAATTGCTCATCGCTTATCGACGGTAATGCATGCCGATAGAATTTATGTAATGGAGAAGGGGAGTGTGATTGAGCAGGGTAAGCATGATGAGTTATTGCAAGAAAAAGGTTTGTATTACGCAATGTGGCGTCAGCAGATTGGTGAAAGAAAGTTATAATGAAAACGAGTAGCGAATTTTTATTATCTCAAATACAAAAGTCGTTAGCAAAAGGATTGCCTGGCGAGATAGCGCATTCGCAATTAGCTCCCAACCATCGTAAACCTGCAAGTGATTATTTGTCTGAAATTACTGATTATAAAATTGGTTGTATTGTTTCGTTAATTGTCCGCAATGAAAATGACGAATGGTGCCTTGTGTTGATGGAGCGCATGAGTCACGATAAAGATGTTCATGCAAATCAAATTAGCTTTCCCGGAGGTAAACATGAGGAAGGAGATGCCTCTTTTTTTGAAACAGCGTTGCGTGAATTATATGAAGAGGTAGGTGTAAATCCGGAACTTGTTGAGTTGATTTCTCCTTTAAGTGAATTGTATATTCCTCCAAGCAATTTTTTAGTAAAGCCATTTCTTTGCTTCACACAACATCAACTTAACTACAATTTAAACGAATCGGAAGTGAGAAGTTTAATGGAGATTCCATTATCATTCTTTTTAGATGAAGCTAATATTAATCGTGGTGGATTTAAAAGTGCAAGGGGATATGATGTGAATGCACCCTATTTCGAATACAACAATCATAAAATATGGGGGGCCACAGCAATGATGATTGCAGAAGTAATAGCGTTAATTAAGGAAGATTAATTAATCCCAGTTTTGCGTATTGCCCAACTTTACTTTCTGAGCATTTAATATAAACTTATCGGTAGAAGCAGTTCCGTTTTTCGAGATGAATGCTACAACATAAGTGTTGGCTGTATTCATACCTGCTGTAGAGAACGTATAATTTTTAATTTCTTCTCCTCCAGCTTTAATATTTGAATTGGAAAGTGCATCACCTAATTCAGCTGAAACAACTTTTCTCAAAACGTATTTATGATTGAAATTAAGAATTGGATCTCCTAAATTATAGTATGGGTGACCAGCTGTAGTATTATATCCATTGCGTTGGTCATAAAGATTTCCGCTTCCTGTAATATTATCTTCCACCAAGTAGGCAGTTAAAGTGTAATTGCCTGTTAAACTCGTATTATAACCACAGTGGATTTCTGCTGTTCCTTGCGTTCCGTTAATGGTTGATTTGATAGATAATCCACATGAAGGAGCTTTTACCTTATTGACATCAAAATTAGATTGCCATTGTGTACGATTGAAGATTAACATCCCTAATGAAGATGTTCTGTTAATCATTGCAGATGGAAACTGTGGTGCTGATCCGTTCGAGAATGCACTTTGTAATGTAGTGTATTGATTTATTTCCATTGCATCACTGTAATGAATTGCAACAGGGATAGCTTTCGTTGAATTTGTCGCAAGAATATTGTCGAGCTTTACAAATCCGTCGGTGCATTGTGATTGACCTGCGCCTGTGAATGTTTCGATTAATACCTTTTGAGTAAATGATGTTGGAACACTAGATCCAATGCTGCCACCATTTCCTGTGTTTGAAGTAGGAGCGGTAGAATCATCTTTACTGCAAGCAACAATTGAAAGTGCTGTGGCGATAAATAACAATTTTCTAATCATCTTTTTTTAGTTTTAAATGTAGAACATTGATGCGTTGATAATGGCGTAAATTCTTTTAAACCTTACAACAGTTGGATTTGTACGCGAAAGCACTGAAAAGGTTATTATTTTATTAAGTAAATGGCAATTTGTTAAACTTTACGAGCGCTAATGGGTTACATTTACAAACTCGATTAAACCATGAATAGCAACCTGTCTCCTTTATTTAATGTTCGGGTATATGCATTAATTGTGAAAAATAATCAATTGCTTATTTCCGAAGAGCAGCATGGAAATGTATTCTTAAGAAAGTTTCCTGGTGGTGGACTTCAATTTGGCGAGGGCATTCTTCAGGCATTGCATCGTGAAATAAAAGAAGAGTTAAATGCCAATGTGCTTAATGCAACTTTGGTATGTGTTACCGAAGACTTTATTGTTTCCTTCCTAAATAAAGATCAACAGGTGATAGGCGTTTATTACCTGGTGGATATTGAGCAGGATTTAGATGAAAATTATCTGGCGAAGAATATTCTTGATTTAGAAAATGGAAGCATTCATTTTTGTTGGAAGTCGTTGGAGGAATTGACTTCGGATGTATTTACTTCGCCAATCGACAAAAGTGCATTTCAAAATCTTAAAAAGTATTTACTTGAAAGAGGATAAGAGTTTAACAATCATATATCCTTTCCTTTCGTAATAATCGATTCGCTTTAATGCTTCTGTTTTGCTGGGAATATTAGAAATAACTACATGATAAGTTCGGTTTTCATTAGTTCCTAATCCAACTACATAAACATTTTCAATTTCTTCATTCAAATAAAGTTCATTAGCTATATAAAGCAAATGAATCAGATTTTTTGTTCGCCAAAGAGAAATGGAATATCCTTTTAATTGAGCCGGATGACCAAGGCAATCTAACACATCATTGCAAGTGAAAGTAGAATCTAACTTTCTTGTCATCTTAATGATGTTTAATGGCTCTATTTTAACTGTGGCTAATCCATGTTGGTAAATGCCAATTGTTCTTGCTGCCGTTTCTGATAAGTCAATTATCCTTGTTCGCACAAAAGGGCCACGATCATTTACTTTTACAATGGTCGATAATTGATTTTTTTGATTGGTGACTTTTAAAATTGTCCCGAATTTTAGTTTTTTATGTGCGCATGTAAAATCGCTATTGCGAAAAATTTCACCGCTCGCAGTTTTACGACCTTCGAATTCTCGTCCGTAGTATGAAGCCTTGCCCGTTTGCACATCCAACAACCGACGACCTCCAGCGACGAGAATAGCAGTGGTTAAAATTGCAAAAGCAAAAATCAGAACAAGCGGATTCTTCATTCGCTTAAAGATAGTTTATTTATTGTTATGCTAATTCAATCTTTTATTGATGATAGCTTCGATATAGTTTTGCAGTTGAGTTGGTGAATATGTCCTCCATGCAGCATTATTGAATTCTCCTCCATACGCAACGTAATAATCGATTCCTGTTTTTTGAAATTCGCTTAATACATGTTCTCTAAAATTGATTGCTACAATCCATCCATCTTCAATATCATCAAACCATTCCTGATAGTAGCAATCATCAGAAGCGTGAAAATTCAAAACGTTTTCACCAATCAGAATGTATTTTTTTATTCCTTCTTTAATCAGTTCATCAATGATATCTCTTTTTAAAATCATAATATCATTATGAATTGCATCATTCCATTCTCCTAATAATTCAATGATGGCAAATTCTGTATCGTAATCGCAATAAATTATTTTGATGTATAAAGTAGGAGATCCAATTTCATCCCATTGAGGATGTATGTAATAATTATAAACGGTATTGCTATATTCAAATTCACTATAAACCCTACCATAAAATGGCGAGCGATCATCTTCTTCACTTGAATACAAATGACGCCAGTTATAATAAGGTTCTATGTCTTGCATTTTATTTTTTGTTGTAAGCTTCTATTGCTGTACGAACATTCCCATGTTTGCTTAATAAATCGGCCGCAGTAGATTCATCAATTTTCAATTCATTCATCACCATTCTTGTCCCGCGATCAATAAGCTTGTTATTGCTTAACTGCATATCCACCATCTTATTGCCTTTCACTCTTCCTAATTGAATCATCACACTTGTGGAAATCATATTTAGAATTAATTTCTGCGCAGTTCCCGCTTTCATTCTCGTTGATCCGGTAACAAACTCAGGACCTACAACAGCAGCAATAGGGAAGTCAGCGTATTTCGTAACTGGTGATCCTTCATTACAAGTGATGCAGCCAGTTAAAATATTTTTCTGCTGACATTCTTTCAATGCATGAACAACATAAGGAGTAGAGCCAGACGCTGCAATACCAATAACGGTATCTAAGTCACAAATATTTTCATTCAATAAATCTTCCCAACCTTGAGTAGTGCTGTCTTCTGCAAATTCAACTGCTTTACGAATAGCATTATCGCCACCTGCAATTAATCCAACTACAATTCCATGAGGTATTCCATACGTCGGAGGACATTCAGAGGCATCAACGATTCCTAATCGTCCACTCGTACCAGCGCCCATATAAAATAATCTTCCGCCTTGTTTCATTCTTGGAACTATTGCTTTGATTAATTCGCTGATAGCAGGAATTACTTTTTCAATTGCCTTTGGTACAGACTGGTCTTCACGGTTGATATTCGTCAATAAGTCTTCAACCGACATAGATTCAAGTCGGTCGTAGTTTGAATCGCTCTCGGTAGTTTTTTTAAAATCCATAAGTCAATTAATAAATTGATGGATACTGAGCAGGATTGTATTGATGCATCATTGAATAAACAGCATCAAAAACATCTTCTGATGAAGGCTTAGAGAAATAATCCCCATCAGAACCATAAGCAGGACGGTGATCCTTCGCCGTTAGTGTTTTCGGTTCAAGGTCTAAATATTTAAATCCGCCTTGTACTTCAATCACATGTTGCATCATGAATGAAGTTCCTCCTCCTGAAACGTCTTCGTCAAGGAAAAGAACTTTATTGGTTTTCTTTAATGATGCAGTGATGTCGTGGTTAATATCAAACGGTAATAAACTTTGCACATCAATTAATTCTACGCTGATACCATGCTCGCTCAATTGATTGATAGCTTCTTGCGCAATACGAACACATGATCCATAAGTCACAAGAGTTACATCAGTTCCTTGATTTAATATTTCCACTTCGCCTAAAGGCAAACAAAATTCGCCAAGGTTAGCAGGGAGTTTTTCTTTGATTCGATATCCGTTAAGTGGTTCAATCACTAACGCTGGCTCATCTGATTTTAAAAGTGTATTGTAAAATCCTGCAGCTTGCGTCATGTTTCTTGGAACTAACACATGCATACCTCTTAGAGCGCCTAGAATAAATTGCATTGGAGAACCTGAATGCCATACACCTTCTAAACGATGTCCGCGAGTAGTGACAATTAATGGTGCTTTTTGTCCACCTTTAGTTCTGTATTGTAGTGTAGCTAAATCATCAGACATAATCTGAATAGCATAAGCTAAATAATCAAGGTATTGAATTTCTGCAATTGGTCTAAAGCCACGCATTGCTAATCCTATTCCTTGACCAATAATTGTTGCTTCACGAATTCCTGTATCGATTAACCTATTCTCTCCAAACTTCGCTTGTAA
>JBKCGZ010000149.1:0-2049 GCA_046303115.1 Bacteroidota bacterium
CAGCTAATGTATTTGTTGCTTGTATGCTTCCAATGCCTGCTGTTGTGCCTGTAACAAAAGTGAACTTAGGACTCCAAGGACCTAATACGGTTCCATCTAAACTGCGCATGCGCCAGTAGTAACGTGTGTTAGGCAATAGACTAAATTGTTGAGACGTGTTCGTTAATCCAGTAAGGTTATGAATCAAATAGGTTCCACTAAATGAGGTAGCTGTTGCAACTTGTAAAGTGTAAGAGGAAGCTCCATTGGAAGGGTTCCATAATAACACAGGATTAGTAACCACATTTGTTGCTGAATCAGGAGGGAAAACTAATTCAGGAGCACCAGCAATCGTTGTAAAATCATTCACCGCAGAATTTACACTTTCATGTCCGCCGTTGTTTGATCGCACTCTCCAATAGTATTTAGTGTATCCTAAAAATGTTGGCGATTGAATATAGGTTAATGCAGTTGTCTTCGAAAAGTAAATAGAAGAGAACAACGAATCAGTACTAAACTCTACGGTATATAAAATTGCTTCAGGCACTGCTGTCCATTGGTACGGCGTAGTAGCTAACACTCCGGTAGCATGATTAGCAGGTAAAGTTTGCGTAGGTGCGTTAGGGATAGTATCGTTTACTCCAATGTACGTTACAAACATTTCAATTTTTTGTAGCGGTACATCATTCGCATCTCTCGGAGAAGCTACAATGGTATCTACTACCTCCATACCTTCTGTTACTTTTCCAAACACAGTGTATTGTCCATCTAAAAAAGTAGCATTCGCAACGCAAACATAAAACTGTGAATTTGCACTATTAATATTCGTATCGCGCGCTGCACCAATAATACCTCTTAAATGTCGCACAGGACTAAACTCAGCATTCACTGTTGGCTGATTCGGATTGCCATTTCCCCATGTAGAAATTGGTCCGTTGATAGAATTAGGATCTCCACCTTGAATAACAAATCCTGGTACCACGCGATGAAAAGCAGTACTATCATATGCATGCGCATTCGCAAGACTATCAAAATTATTTACATGATTCGGTGCAACCAGCGGAAACAATTCAATGTTGAAGGTGCCGAGATAATTTCCTGCACGCGTTGTTACAATTTGGTAACGTGGTTTATCAATTCCTTGTGCATGAATAAAAGTTGTTGAAAAAAGAAAACTACTTACAAGAAGTAAAATTAATCGTTGCGGGTTAAATAATTTATTTACCATATTTTTTGTCTGCTAATTTTAGTGCATCATAAACGTTAACAATTCCTGCCGATTTACATAGGTCGCTATACAAAACCATCGTATCAGGTGAGCCTGGTTTTTTAACTTGTTGCGTTGGTTTATAAACGGTCTTCATTAAAAGCTCTTTTAATTGAGGCGCAGTGATCGAAGGATAATAGGAAATAATTAATGCTGCTACTCCAGCTACAACAGGTGCAGCCATACTCGTTCCATTTTTAGGACCGTATTCGTTATTTAAAATCGTTGAATTAATTTTTACACCAGGCGCAAATAGATCAACATAGTTTTTTCCGTAATTAGAAAATCCCCCAGGATTTCCATCAGCAGCAGAAGCTCCAACATCAATCCAGTTTTTCCAAGCATTGCCTTTTACTTTTTTATAATTCGGATTTGGGAAACGTTGTTCAACATCTAAATCTAACGCTTCATTACCTGCTGCATGCACTAGTAAAACATTTTTTGAAATCGCATATTGCACAGCATCATCAATAAATTCTTTTTTGTACGACAAAGGTTTTCCAAAACTCATGTTAATCACACGTGCTCCATTATCCACTGCATAACGAATCGCAAGTGCAATGTCTTTGTCGCGCTCATCACCATCAGGCACAACACGTAAAATCATCAGTTGTACATTATCAGCAATGCCATCAATTCCTTTATCGTTGTTTCTTACAGCTCCAATAATTCCGCTTACATGCGTTCCATGATCTCCTTCGGAAACGACTGTTCTGTTTCCATAATTACGATCATTAATGTTAGCATCATCATCTCCAACTAATAAGCGTGGGTCGTATTGTAAATTAACGTGGTATTGTAAA
>JBKCGZ010000150.1:0-6648 GCA_046303115.1 Bacteroidota bacterium
AATTATGGCAGCCGCTTTACCTGTTGCCTTGCGATTGCAAAGTGAATCGGTGATTGTGATCAATGATGAGTTTAGTGGTGATACTTCTATTCTGACAGATAAAGAATTTCTCGTATGGGAAGCATTGCAAATGCAGCAAGAACTAACGCTAAATGAAATTGGAAAAATTTTATCTGTACGACAGGTGATGCCCATCATTCGTGCGTTGGTAAAAAAGAATGTAGTGCAGGTATTAGAAGAATTAGAAGACCGCTATAAACCAAAGATGGTTGATATTGTCGATTTTCATGCTTCAGTTAATATTACATCTGATGAATTTAATACGCTCTTAGCAGGAATTGAAAAGAAAGCGCCTAAGCAATTAGATGTAATTCTTGCCCTGATGAAGTTAAAGCGTGAGCAAGGAGAGGAAGTTGTATTGAAATCCATCTTGTTAAAGGAAGCGAATTCAAAAACAGCGATTGTTAGCACGTTGGTAAAGAAAAATATTCTTTCTCTTCAGACAATCAAGTCCGACCGAATTGCGCCTTATAACGGAGATGTAGTACCGCCAAAGGAATTAAATGAAATTCAGAAAGTGGCCTTGCATGATATTCAAATTGCATTTGAGCATAATAAAGTTACTTTGTTGCATGGTGTGACTTCCTCCGGTAAAACGGAGATTTACATTCATCTCATCGAAGAGCAACTCAAAAAAAATAAACAGGTATTATATCTTCTTCCGGAGATTGCTTTAACCTCTCAAATCATTCATCGACTACAAAAGCATTTTGGTCAGCAGGTGCTGATTTATCATAGTCGCTTTAATGAGCATGAAAGGGTAGAAGTCTGGAATAAAATTTTAGATAATAATCTGAATCAAAATACTTCGCGTATCGTTATTGGTGCGCGCTCGTCAGTTTTTTTACCTTTTGAAAAATTAGGATTAGTTATCGTTGATGAAGAACACGATCCTAGTTATAAGCAAACAGATCCTTCACCTCGTTATAATGGACGTGATGTAGGCATTGTAATGGCGGCGCATCAAGGTGCGGATGTATTACTCGGCTCTGCAACGCCAAGTATGGAAACTTACTTCAATGCAATTACTGGTAAGTATGCATTGGTGAATTTGAAGAAGCGCTATGCTGGCATTGAAATGCCGGATGTTGTATTAGTGAATGTACAGCAAGCGCGTCAGAGTAAATCAATGAAGGGTAATTTTTCAAGTAAATTGATTGAAGAAATTGAAGAAACGATTTCGAAAAATCATCAGGTTATATTATTTCAAAATAGAAGAGGATTTGCACCTTTCTTAGAATGTGGCGCTTGCTCATGGGTGCCCATCTGCAGCAATTGTGATGTTTCATTTACCTATCATAAAATTCGTAATGAATTAAAATGTCATTATTGCGGACAAACAATGATAAAACCAGTGGAGTGTAGCAGTTGTCATAGTTATGATTTGCAAATGCGTGGATTTGGAACGGAGCGTATCGAAGAAGATTTAAAATTAATTCTGCCTGATGTTAAAGTCGCTCGACTAGATCACGATACTACGCGAACGAAAAATGGATATCAATCTATCTTATCAGATTTCGAAGCAGGTAATATTGATATTTTAGTCGGGACGCAAATGGTAACGAAAGGGCTCGACTTCGATCGCGTACATGTAGTTGGAATTTTAAATGCAGATTCGATGTTGCATTATCCTGATTTTCGCTCTAACGAAAGAGGTTATCAATTGCTTTCGCAAGTGAGTGGTAGAGCAGGACGCAAAAATCAGAAGGGGAAAGTAATTATTCAAACCTATAGTCCTGATCATGCCGTATTGCACGATGTGATTAATCACGATTTTGAATCGTTTTATAAACGTGAATTGACAGAGCGATATAATTTCGGTTATCCTCCTTATTCACGTTTAATAGAAATCCGTTTGAAGCATCAAGACTACACCCAAGTTGATGCGGCTGCTAACGATTTAACTCTATTGTTGAAGAGAAAGTTTGGTAAACGAGTATTAGGTCCAAATCAACCTTCTATAAACAGAATTCGTAATTATTTCATTCGTACGATTCTATTGAAAATAGAAAAAAATCTAAATGCAGCAGAAGTAAAAACAATGATGGGTGAGGTGATTCATACTTTCAAAACGAATTCGAAAGTACAACAACTCATTATTCAAATTGATGTTGATCCTATTTAGTTAGATCGACTGATAGTTGGATGTAAAGCATTCGTCCAATCAACGGGCCACCAAATACTTCGTAGTGCTTATTGTTTAGAATGTTTGTCGCGCCAATTTTAAAAGTTGTTTTTGTGACATCAATCTTTTTGTTGACTTGAACATCTAACAATCCGTAGCTGTCAATATTACCAGTGAACTGCGGTGAGCCTTCAAATAAAAATCCTTCAACCCATTTGTAGTTGATGGCAAATCCCCAGTCTTTACCTAATTTATTTTTGATGTTACTTCCGCCGATACCAATATTAAATTTATTTCTTGGTGTGTTATACGCAGGGATTAATGGATCATCCGATGTTTTTCCTTTCTTCACAGAGATGAATGGGAAGTTAGAGCTGCTACCTACTTTAATCGGACTTCTATCTAAAATATTAAGAGAGTAATTTGCACTGATGCTATAAAACTCTTTGAAGTAATAATACATTCCGTAACTAAATCCGTAAGTGTTGATAATGTCCTCAGAGTTAGTAGCAACGCGATAAATGTCTTTCAAGAAAATTTCTTTTGATCCAAAAGGAGTAGTGATGATATCTGTTGCTGCTCCGATTTTATATCCGATGAAATTTTGATAGCGACTGAAATAAGCATTTACATCAGAATACAAACAGCCAAATAATCCATTACGATAACCCACTTCAATTGTTTGTACTTGCTCTGGCTTCACCGGATCAACATTAAAGTAAGAGAGTGAATCGGTACTCTGATAGGAGAGTGCAGATAATAACGATGGTATAGTCACCAATGAATCGAAGCCATCAATATTTCCAATCAAAGTAGCTCTACCAACTTTGTAAAATAAATACTGATCACCTAAAGTTGGGTTACGAATTGCAGAGCTAAAAGAAACACGAATCGTATTGTCTTTGTTAGGAGAGTAAATAGCAGATAAGGCAGGCGAAAATAAATATCCAAAGTTTTGATTTTTATCTAAACGAGCTGTTAAATTTAATTTTACTTTATCGTCTTTTAATTTTTTATCTAACCCACCATAAATACCAAATTCTGAATTCGTAATTTTTCTTCCTGTTGTATCAGAGAAAATAGTTCCTCTTGAATTAGGAAGGTATTTACGGTAATTCGCACCGGTAGTTAATTGCGCCCATTTCAAATCAAATTTGTACTCTCCGTGAATATGAGCTAAGGCTGATTTATCGAAGAACTTTGAACCACCTCCGTTAAATGTTTCTCTTGATGTTACACTTGCAAAAGCGCTATCGAATGAAGCTGAACCAGGAACTAAAAATGGTTTAGTGCCATCAAAAGGATTTGAATATTGATCAGCAAATGCGTTAGCTGTATTATGATAAAGCACTAATGAATCATAATAGTTGTTTAACAAAAATGGATTAATCGCTGCCAGGTAATCTTGGTACTGTGCAAACTGTTGTGGCTGCGGATAGCCAGGAAAATTTCTTATTGCTTGAAAGTACTGATTGTTGTTGAAGCAAGTTGTATAATCGTTTACCCAATCATTATCCGATTTAACTGATTTCTGAAGTAGTAATGCAGTGAAAAATGCATCATACGATTTACCCGCATTTTCTGTCGTTAAATAAGCACGAATAAAATATTTGTTGTTCTTTTTTAATTCAATTCTATTCTGAAAAAACAGAATGTCTTTTAATGAATAGCGATTGTCCCCTTGATAAATAGTAGTACCTGTTCCGAAGTTAGAAGAAGCAATGAACTCTGTTTCTTTATCGATTTTATAATGAGCAGCTGCGCTTAATTTTATATTGCGTGTGTTATAATCAACTAAATCTTTTTCTGCATATCCCGTACGATAGATAATTCCAAATCCTGGTCGTGAAGTAGTAGCTTGTGTTAAGTCGCCACCAGAAAAATATTCATCACCATAAATATTAACCGCATCATATCCTCCGGGATTATTCATATCACTTTTAGAAGCGATGGTTGGATTTAGATTGTTCGCTTCCCAATCTCTTGCTTTAAAAAAGCTTGCATTGAATTTAATTCCGAGTTTATCTTCTTTCAATGAATTTTTAAAAACAACTGCATAGCGAAACGAAGACTCTAATAAATCACGAGTTCCACTTTTAACTTGTATTTCAAATCCAGGTCTAACAAACGGACTACGAGTAGTCATGCTGATAACACCATTGAATGCATTCGGACCATAAAAGGCAGAGCTTGCTCCAACAACCAACTCTACTTTTTGAATATCTAATTCCGAAGAACCAAGGAAATTACCCAACGAGAAATTTAAGCCAGGAGCCTGATTATCGACACCATCAATAATTTGTAATGAACGAACAGGAGAGGTGCTATTAAATCCGCGGGTGTTAATGACTTTAAATCCAAGACTGGCTGAGGTAATATCAACCCCTTTTAAATTACCTAAGCCTTCGTAAAAATTAGCAGCAGTGGTTTGCTTGATGGCTAAATAATCGAGGGCTTCAACCGTTACTGGCGACTCTTTCTGCTTTTCTGTTAAGCGACGATCAGATATTTCAACGGTTTTTAATGTCTTTGAATCAGCAACTAAATCAACTTGAATGGGCTTATCTGCTGAAGTTACCGTAATCTCCGCCTTTACATATCCAATATACATGACATTGATGGTGCAAGGCAAAGAGGTCGCCTTAAGAGAGAACTTTCCATCCATATCGGTAGATGCTCCAATGTTGGTCCCTTTTATATTAACGACAGCTCCAAATAATAGCTCTTTTGTAGCTTTATCCTGAACGGTTCCTGTGATGGTTTGAGAATAGGAAATAAAGGAGAATAAGACGAATATAATAGATAGGCCAAGTCCTCGTTTATAAAATGAAAGATGGTTGATACTGTTCATATTTTAACAAAATTAAAAATATTTAGATACCATCGGCCTTATGGCTATATTGTAGAAACTATTAATTTTACACTCATGAATCGAATGCGTATTTTATTTTGTTTGATACTTGTTTTGGCAGCGGAAATTTCTTCAGCACAAACGACCAAATGGAAGTCTTTTCAGGTCTACAATGGCGATACAATTAATTGTGTCGATCAGAAAGGAATGAAGCAAGGTGTATGGAAGAAATTCTATGAAACGAAAAAAGTGCTTGGTGAAACAACCTTCAAAAACAATGTACAGGTAGGTATATCAAAATCTTTTTTTGAGAGTGGAAAAATCCAGGCTGAGATAAAAAATTCAACCGACGGTAAATCAGCTCGCGTGGTGATGTATTACGAATCGGGAAAGATTCATTCGAAGGGTAATTATAAAATGCAGAAGAAGGATAGTGTTTGGAATTATTATTCTGAGGATTCATTACTAACCAAAGTAGAATCGTACAAAGCAGGTGTTCGTGATGGAAAATGGATTGTATACTACGAGAATGGAGCGAAAGCAGAAGAGAAAACATTTGTGAATGATAAAATCAACGGCTGGTATATTCAATACGCTAAGAACGGAAATAAAATTTTTGAGCAAGAGATTATCAATGATATCGAGAACGGAATCGTTCGCGTATATGGTCCCGAGGGAAAAATAAAAACAGTCGGTAAGTTTAAAAATGGATTACGCGACGGTAACTGGCAGGATATGGATGCGATGGGACGTACGCTGAAAAAATATACTTACGTAAATGGTAAGTTGCCTGACGAAGACAAATAATCAGTTTTGATTAACAGCCTCAACTCCTTTAATTTCTGGAATTGCTTTTAGCAGGGATTGTTCGATACCTGCTCTTAATGTCATGCTGCTCATAGAGCACGAAGAGCATGCTCCCTCTAGCTGCACACGCACAATCATATCTTCTGTTAATTCTACAAATGAAACGTTGCCATTGTCAGCCTCTAAATAAGGACGAAGCTGCGCAAGTGTTTCTTCAATTCGATCGATTAATTGTGTTTTCATAATATTAAGAATTCACTGCTGTTGGTTGTGCATTACGAATAGCAATTTGTTGAGCGACGTTTCCTGCAATCGTTAATAAAGGTAAGTAAGCAGGACCTTGTTCATCTAAGATAGCAGGGTAACCTTGATCACCACCTTCGCAAATACTTTGTATTAAAGGAAGCTCGCCTAAGAATGGAATATTTAATTCAGTAGCCAGTTTTTTACAACCATCTTTTCCAAACAAGTAATATTTATTATCGGGTAATTCTCTTGGCGTAAAGTAAGCCATGTTTTCAATTATTCCGATAATAGGAATATTGATTTGCTCCATTCTGAACATGCCGATTCCTTTTAATGTATCCGCTAGTGCAACTTGTTGTGGAGTAGAAACTACTACGGCACCTGTAAGAGGAACGGAAGCTGCAAGAGTTAAATGTACATCGCCTGTTCCCGGAGGTAAGTCAATAAATAAATAATCTAATTCACCCCAATCACCGTCAGAAAATAACTGACGCAATGCTTTTGCTGCCATTGGTCCGCGCCACACAATTGCTTGTGCTGGATCAGTTAAAAATCCGAT
>JBKCGZ010000151.1:0-9009 GCA_046303115.1 Bacteroidota bacterium
GAGTATTGCAAAAGAATTAAATATTCCTATTATCGCACTATCGCAGTTGAGTCGTGCGGTAGAAACTAGAGGTTCATCTAAGCGTCCTCAATTAAGTGATCTTCGTGAATCAGGAGCTATTGAGCAGGATGCCGATATGGTAATGTTTATCTATCGTCCTGAATACTATCAGTTGGAAACTTTAGAAGATGGAACATCAACAAAGAATCTCGCTGAAATTATCATTGCAAAAAATCGTGCTGGTTCATTGGGTGATGTTAAGTTGCAGTTCATCGGACCATTAACAAAATTCTCTGACTACAATCACTTTGATTATAAAGATGAAACTGAAATTATGCATGGGGCTGGTATGACGCCAAATTATTCGGCAGAGTCAGGAAGTAACACAATAATTATCGAGTCTCGCATAAATGAACAAAGACCAGACGATGCGGAATTTTGATGCGTTTTACAACATTATACAATGTCTATCGTTTTAAGAGCATGTTTAAAAAAATTACGCTATTAGTTTTTGCTTTTGTAATCGGATTTTTACCTGTTAAAGCTGCTTATATTTTAATTCCTATGGATGATTCACAATCGAATCATTTAAAGGCTTATGGCATTGCTTACTGGGTATTGACAAATAATGTGGAAGTGCAATGGCTCTTGAATTATCGAGGAGGTTCATTTATGATAAAACAAATTCCAGCTTTCGAAAACGAGTGTCGTGTGCGAGGAGTGAGTTTTAATGTCATCGCTGATGGACAAGCAGCAAGTATCTTGGATGAAATTGCGCAGCCAGAAGCTAATATGGATGTTGTAAAGCTTGAAAAGGCGCCTAAGATGGCTGTTTATTCTCCGAAAGATAAGTTGCCATGGGATGATGCCGTAACACTTGTATTGACCTATGCGGAAATTCCTTATGATGTGATTTATGATGAGGAAGTAATTCTTGGTGACTTACCAAAATACGATTGGTTGCACATGCATCACGAAGACTTTACTGGTCAGTATGGAAAGTTTTATGCGGCTTATCATACGGTGCCCTGGTATCAAGAGCAGGTGCGTTCAGAAGAAGCAAAAGCTAAAAAGTTGGGATTTGAAAAAGTATCTCAATTAAAACTCGCTGTCGTAAAGAAAATTCAAGAGTTTCTTTCAGGAGGAGGCTTTCTATTTTCGATGTGTTCCGGTACCGATAGTTATGATATTGCGCTCTCTGCTGATGGCGTAGATATCTGTGATAAAATCTATGATGGTGATGGCACCACTTCAAGCTATAATTCAAAATTGAATTACGAAAACACCCTTGCTTTTAAGGATTTTAAATTGTCGACAAATCCACTTGAATATGAGTTCTCTGATATAGACATGACAAACTTTCGTAAGATTCCACGTAACGAAGATGTATTTACCATTTTTGAATTCTCCGCTAAATGGGATGTAGTTCCAAGTATGCTTTGTCAGAATCATGAGCAAGTTATTAAAGGTTTTATGGGACAAACAACCTCTTTCAACAAGAACCTTGTAAAGTCGAATGTTTTAATAATGGGGGAGAATAAAGCGGCTAATGAAGCTCGATATATACATGGGGAATATGGTAAAGGTACATGGACCTTCTACGGAGGACATGATCCGGAAGATTATCAGCATATGGTCGGTGACCCTCAAACAGATTTATCTCTACATCCAAACTCACCGGGGTATCGATTAATATTAAATAATGTGCTATTCCCTGCTGCGAAGAAGCGCAAGCAAAAGACCTAGTTCTTGTTGATATTTTGTAATGTTTATCTACATTTCGTTTTATCGTGAACGCAAAAGCATTTAGATTTGCACCATAATAAATTTATCATGAAAAAAATCACCGTTCTATTTTTCGTTGCTGTCTATTTTATGACAGGCTGTGTAAGTAAAAAGAAATTTAATGCTCAGGTTTCAAAATATGATTCCTTAAAAACTAGCTTTGATAAAGTTGATTTAATGCTAAGCGATTGCATCGAAGAATCAAAAAGGAAGCAAAGTAGAATAGGTAGTTTAGAGGAAGAATTAAGTACTGCTAAAAAAAGTAGTGGGGCTATGCTGCAACAATTAAGCGATTTATCTGTGATTAGTGCAACGCAAGCTGAAAGTATTAAAAAGTCTCTTGAAAATATTAATGCCAAAGAAGGATACATCCGTAATCTTCAAACAGAATTATCACGCAAAGATTCTTTGAATATGGCCTTGGTGTTAAACCTAAAGGGAGCATTAAAAGATGTAAATGATGATGATATTAATATTAATGTTGAAGGAAGTGCTGTATTTATTTCCATCTCTGATAAGATGTTATTTAAGAGTGGAAGCTATGATATTACACCTCGTGCTAAAGAAATTTTAGGAAAGGTAGCTGATGTGATTAAAGCACAGTCTGATGTTCAGTTTATGGTAGAGGGCCATACCGATAATAAAGCTATTGCTACAGCTAATATTCGTGATAACTGGGATTTAAGCGTACTTCGTTCAGCATCTGTCGTACGTACATTACAGAAGCAATATGGCGTTGATCCTGCGCGTATGATTGCAGCAGGTCGCAGTGAATATGTTCCAGTAACTTCTAATGATACACCTGATGGAAGAGCATCAAACCGTCGTACGCGAATTGTAATTCTGCCGCAATTAGATCAGTTTTTCAAATTGATGGAGCCTAAACCTTAATACTTCTCGATAGTGAATTTAACTCCCGGAAAGAAAGTTTATTTTATCAGTGATTTCCATTTAGGCGTTCCTAACGATACGGATAGCCGTAAAAGGGAAGATAAAATAGTTGCTTGGTTAAATTCAATTAGTAACGACGTTCAGATTTTATTTTTGATGGGTGATGTATTCGATTATTGGTTCGAATATAAAGAAGTTGTTCCAAGAGGGTATGTGCGATTGCTCGGTAAATTAGCTGAGTTAAGCGACGCAGGCGTAGAGATGCATTATTTTACAGGCAATCATGATATGTGGGTGTTCGATTATTTGCCGAAGGAAATTGGTTTGCAAATTCATCGAGCTCCGATTCAAAGGGAGTATAATGGTAAAATGTTTTTCTTAGGACATGGTGATGGATTAGGTCCCGGTGATTATGGTTATAAATTCATTAAAAAGGTTTTTGCCAATAAATTAGCGCAATGGTTTTTTGCACGGATTCATCCGAACACAGGAATTGGTCTGATGAAGTTTTTTTCAAAAAGAAGTCGAATAGCAACTGGGACATCAGACGATGTTTTTTTAGGTGATGATAAAGAATGGCTGATGATATATAGTCGTGAGGTGTTGCAAAAAGAACACTACGATTATTTTATTTTCGGACATCGTCATATGCCACTCGATAAAGCTCTTTCAGACAATTCACGTTATATTAATTTAGGGGAGTGGATTAATCACTTTACCTATGCTGTTTATGACGGAAAAGAACTGCAATTGAAAAAGTTTAATTGATTATTCATTCGCTATAATGAATAAGAAAATTCGCAATCTGTTTTTATTTCTATTTCCTTTTTTGTTGATGATTTTTGTGAATCATTTCATTAAACCTTCCATTGATCCAATTCCAAATGATGGCAAATGGAATACAACCGATTCACTCCCTAATCGATGTTCATGGGCTTGTCATAACAATACTATTTACTGTATTGATCATCATGTTAAAATGAATAAGATCTTATTAGCTGTTTCGCTACCTTTTTACTTTGGAGAGATTATGTTATTGAAATTAGCAGGCAACTTTTCTTTGATTAATATTTTATTGTTAGTTACACTAGTTCCACTATACCTCTGGTATTTTCTAATTAAAATAATCTATACCCTGCAAGAAATAAAGGAGGCGAAAAAATGATTTTCAAATTGATCTCTTTCCTTTATAATTACTGTACTGACTTTGTAATTAACCTCGCAAATTTCACAGGACTATCTTATTATGAAATCAACTTCATACTGTTTTGTGTGTTGTATCCTATGTTAATGGTGGGACTTCCAATTATTTTAATTTACTTGAAAAATATAAAAAATAGGATAGCAAAAACATAAATTATGCACCGCAAGAAATACTATCATCCAAGTAAATAAAATACCATTTGTCTTTATAAAATGCAAAATACATAGTTCTTTCTATCATTTTTTCAACTTGAATTTCAACCTGCATAATTTTTAATCCTTTTAGAATACTAGGATATCTATCAGGTTTATCATTAGCTACATCATAGCCAACAGGAGCTTTTTTGACAGATTTAAAATAAATAGCATCTTTTAAATTTGATGGTTCACAATAGCCATCATCAGGCAATTTATTACCGATGATTTCTATTTTTTCTAGATTAATATTAGTTGTGCTAAAAAAATCGGGAGTATCAAAATAAGGCTTACTATTTAGTACTTGATAAATCCCAGGTGCTGAAAACCTTCCAATTGGTAATTCCTTATTGGTAAAATCTAAAAAATCAGGACTACTATTATACATAGCTCTATCCAAATTATCTTTAAAGTAAAGTTTTCTCAGAAAGTAATCCAAGAAAACTTCAAATTCTTTTGAATCTCTTGGATTTTCAATGATCTTGCTGGTTTGTGAGGTGTCTGTATTAACTGATACTTGGTTAGAGTCAGGCTGTTGCACCTTTTTTTGTTGATTATTTGAATTGTTGCATGCAACAATTACTAAAACCAATGTTATATTCGCTACTAATTTATCTATTGTTCTCATATTTCAAATATATAAATATTTTATCTAATTTAAAATCTTGCTTTTCAATAAACTGTTATTAATTCGAAATCTGTTTTCTTAATAATAACGGATTCAACTTCGAAATATCAAATTTAAATCTGATTCTTTCAGGAAAATTATAGTCATTAGTATCAAAGTAATTAGTAATGCTCTTTGATGCAACCAATGGGAAATAAACCTCTGCAACGTCTTTAACCAAGGAAAATGTAATTCCTCCTTCATAAACAAAGCTCTCTTTCAAATCAATATTTTTATTTCTTACATCTAAACCATCACAAACTCCTGCATCAAAAAAGAATCGGAATGGAAGTGGAATAGGGCAGTCAGCAGTAATATTGATTGTGCTCGCCCAAATAGCATTATTAGCGATTGGAGTGTAGATTTTAAATCCTCCCTGGTCAGTGAATATTTGCTTTGATAAAAAGTTAGTTCGAGGTAGATTTCTTCCTAAATATTTTCTGTCATACCCATAGTCATAATAATTAGCCCCATCACTTAAGTTGATACCGTAGCCATCATTAAGATTTTTCAAGTTACCATTGATTAATCCACCTGCATATACTCTTACATATAATCCTTTATTTTTCTTTTTGTAAGAGAATTTATAGTTATAGTCAATGCTTAATTTGTTGAACGATTCATTGTTCTCCACAAATAAGTTAAACTTCCATGGGTCAAGCGTACGATTGTTCTCGTAGTTATAAGTTAATCTTGTAAATAAACTAGTCGCACTTTTTTTATCATACCAATAATCTTCTTCCACATTATTACAACTTAACTTGATTGTTTGACGGACTTTCGATAGTCTATCATTATTACGAATATTGAATTCCAAATAAGGATTCACTTTTGAAAAGTGGCTGCTTTGAGTTACTTTATCTTCATTATTGTCGAATGCGAATCTTCTTGCATCTACGCCTAATACAATGTTTTTAAATAATCCATCATTCATTTGCCAGGTATAATTGATATTACCAACTCCAGCTAATTGTTGATTCTTGAATCCATACATCGGAGCAACAGCAAATTCGAAATTTCGCTTTGGTAAAAAGTAATTATGGACAAGAATACCACCCATAAATCCGTTGTGATAGTTATATCCTACTGTAGGAGCTAAGTATAGGGTATTCTTGCCTGGATAATTTATTTTACCAATGAAATTAATTCTGAATGGATCAACTTTTTTGAATAACCCATGAGTACGCACTGAATTATTAATTCGATTAACATCAGGCATATCATTATTCGGGTCAATACTTATTTTATCACAATCGTTACAATTGAAAAGAATTTTTTCATCAATACTATTTGGAGCTATCCATTTTGTATTAGTTATTTTTCCTTCAGTCATTCCTGCAATTAAAAATGGCGTATTTAATTCTCCATTGTTTTTAATTTTTAATTCGTAATTGTCACCTGATTTTTTTATCGATGAGATTTTATAATCAATCTTATCACTAGTGTTAACTAAGTCATTGAAAAACCAACTAAGATTTTTTTCGCTCACTGCTTCAAATACATTTTGTAAGTCTTGCGGATACGGATGTTTAAATGCCCATTGATCAAAATAGGTGCGCATGCAATTGTCAAATACTTCATCTCCTAAATAACTTTTAAGGTAATTCATTGAATAACCTGTTTTCATATAAACAATGCTACCATAATTCATCGAAGTGTATTTAGCAGCATGCAAATCGATAGGCTGATCATTATTTTCTACTGCTGATAAATTATAAGCGAATCCAAATGCATCTTTGTAGTTTAATTTATCCAGTCCAATAAATTTATTTAGTCCTCCAAGACCTTCACTTAAACTATTTGATTTCTTTTTATCTTGAGGAGGATATTTAGTCAAGCTATAACGCATCTCATAGAATGAATTAATTCCCTCATCCATCCAAGGGTGTTCCCTTTCATTACTTCCGAAGATGCCATAAAACCAATTATGTCCAACCTCATGCACAATTGTAGTCTCTAACGTTTTGGCATTACCGCTCGCTCCGATAATTGTCACATTCGGATATTCCATTCCACCACCTGCTGCAATGGTTCCGTCTACTGCTGTACATTGATTATAAGGATAGTCACCAATCCAATTTGAGTAATATTTTAATGCATCTTTAATATACTCCGGACTCTTCATCCAAAGTTGATATTCGTTATTAGTAAATAATGACCATGTCGTAACTTTCTTTCCTGATCGATCTAATACGATTTCATCTTTTAATACATGATAACGTTTATCAGCAAACCATCCGAAATCATGAATTTTTTCCTGATGAAAATGCAACGTCTTTGTTTTGTCTGAACTTTTAGGAAAGCTCATATCTTTCTTATCCGTAGGAATAGAATTATCCGTTTGTGTTCTTGTTTTTACATCTAATCCATTCATGCGAATTACCTCTGCTGCATTATCGGAATTATTATCTTCTACTAAATCGCCAGTAGCGCCTACCACATAATTTTCAGGAAGTGTTATGTAAACATCGAAGCTTCCATATTCTGAATAAAATTCACCTTGATTCAAATAAGGCATTTGGTGCCAACCAAATTGATCATACACTGCTGGCTTGGGATACCATTGTGTAATGGCATATGCTTGTCCTATATGTCCTAAGCGAGAAAACTTCCCATTAGGAATCTTCACTTTGAATGGAGTCGTAATTACTGCACGTTGTCCTGGACAAAGTGGCTCATTTAAAATCAGCTTGCAGTAATCATTATTGATTCCATCAAATTCAATTTGTGCTGATTTAGCATTTACTTGAAAGTTTATTGAATCAATGTGGCCTCTGTCTTTTTCTTCTGCAAAGTAAAGATCGCTATTGCCTTGATTTAATTCCTGCTGACATAAAGCGGTTTTATTGTCTTTATATCCGTTAGGCCATAGGTGAATGTAAATAAAGGATAAAGTATCTTTTGAGCGATTGATATAATCAATTTGAATGTTAGCCGAGAGTGTATGATTGTTGTCGTTTAAACTGCAATTGATTTTATAGTTTACTTCTTGTTGGAAATAATTTTTTTGCGAATAAGTGAATTCACAAGAAAGCATCAATGCAATAATCAATGATAGATTCTTTATCATGGTATTAAGTAGATAATAGGTACTAAATGGTATATAATCTTAAATCAAATATCCTTTGAAAAAAGGGTTTTGATAATTAAGCAATGGTTTTTTCGCCAACAGATTTTTTGATATTCTCGACAAAATCGTCAAATAAATATTCTGAGTCATGAGGCCCAGGAGCTGCTTCAGGATGGTACTGAACAGAAAACGCCGCCTTGTCTTTTACTCTTATTCCTTCTATGCTATTATCATTTAAGTTGACATGAGTAATTTCAACTAAATCTGATTTCTCAACATCTTCCGGCATTACAGCAAATCCGTGATTCTGTGAGGTTATCTCACAACGACCTGTAATAATATTTTTTACTGGATGGTTAATTCCTCTATGACCATTATGCATTTTAAAGGTGCGAATACCACAAGCTTCAGCCAATAATTGATGTCCTAAGCAAATTCCAAAAACAGGTAAGTTCGTAGCTAACATTGCTTTTACTTTCCCAACAGTTTCAGGCATTGCACCTGGATCCCCAGGTCCGTTGCTTAACATAAATCCATCAGGCTCCCACTGCATAATTTCATCAAAAGTAGTAGGGTATGGGAACACACGCACATGACATCCTCTGTCTGCTAATAATCGAACAATATTTAATTTAACCCCAGCATCAAGTAAGGCAACTTTATAATCTCCGCCCTCATTAAAATCAACAATTTCTTGCGTAGATACTTTAGAAGATAGTTCCAAACCTTCCATAGAAGGTACATCTTTTAACATTTGCGCTAATTCGTCGATGTTTTGGTTGGCAGTACTAATAATCGCATTCATAGCACCTTTCTCACGTATGTGTTTTACGATAGCGCGGGTATCCACATCCGTTATAACGACTAAATTCTTGGTAGCTAAGAATTCTTGTATCGATTGATCGGCTTCTTTTCTTGAAGGTATCTGACTTAAGTTTCTGCAGATTAATCCTGAGATTTTAATTCCGTCTGATTCCGACTCACTATTTTTAATTCCGTAATTGCCAATATGTACACTGGCCATTACCATTAATTGTCCTGTGTATGAAGGGTCAGTAAAAATCTCCTGGTAACCAGTCATTCCAGTGTTAAAACATAGCTCTCCGGTTGCTACTCCGACAGCTCCAGCTGCCATTCCTTTAAAAACAGTTCCATCAGCTAAAACTAAAACAGCAGGTAATTTGGGAGCGTATTTCAT
>JBKCGZ010000152.1:0-4746 GCA_046303115.1 Bacteroidota bacterium
TTGTTGGGAAATATTCCTTGTAATCACGGCTGTTAACCGAGATGGTTCCGTTACCCGGCTTTACATAAACGCGGGCTACTGCTGTTTTACGGCGACCAATTGTATGAGTGATTTCCATGTAGATTTATATCAATACTTTAGAGTTACTGCTTTAGGTTGCTGAGCTGCATGTGGATGATCCGTACCTGCATACAAGTAAAGATTTCCTTTAATAGCCTCTCCTAAACGATTCTTTGGAATCATACCATAAATCGCTTTCTCAAGAACCATTGTAGGTTTTACAGCAATTAATTTTGCAGGAGTAACTTTACGTTGACCACCTGGGTATCCAGTGTGACGAACATACTCCTTCATAGTCCACTTGCGACCAGTAAGACGAATCTTATCAGCGTTGATGATGATTACATTGTCTCCACAGTCTACATGTGGTGTGTAATTCGGCTTGTGCTTTCCACGAAGAATCATTGCTGCCTGAGAAGCAAAACGACCTAAAACTTGGTCCTTCGCATCTAGTACAACCCACTCCTTTGTAGCTGTCTTGGCATTTGCCGAAATCGTTTTATAACTTAACGTATTCACGATGTTAATTTTTATTATGTGATTTTCTAAGGGGTTGCAAAATTAGAAACATTTCTGACAATAACAAAACATATCAACATTTTTTTTCATATTTTAATGTATTGAAAAGTAGCATTTTAAATACATCAATAAACCATTAAACACCGTTTCTCAAAACGGGAATTGTCCCATTGGTGGAAAATACGTCAATAATAGTTATTCACTTTTTTATCGATTTTCAGAGATAAAACAAGGTGAAAAATAATAGGAAAATAATCACCTTACTTTTAGCTCTAATAAACGAAAGCCCGGCTTTGATTTACCCCTAATTTACCTTTCGGGAAACAGCTATTAAGGATAAACCCAATTTAAAAAAAGTGATTTTATCTATCCATTTAGCAAATGGAACTAGGCGATTATAAAGCTTCATATCCCCACCAGCAATAACACCCTTTCGTGAAAATAGTCCTCCATAAACCCAAGCCGCAATGCCTAACCCATTAAAACCCTTGATAGTATTTAATTTCAAAGGAGGTGTTTCCATCAGCTTGCTTAAATCGCGAAACCCATATCTTTTGAAATGAAACAGGTTGCTATCTATCTTATTATAAAGAATGGCGTGAGCTGGAACAAGAATAATTAATTTCCCTCCTTCGCATAACAACTTAGTTGCATTCTGTATTGCTCTATTATCATCCTCAATATGTTCAATAACATTTAAAGCAAAAACCGTTTTAAATCTTCCGAAGTAGTTACTAAAATTCTGATCGAATTGCTCATCCACTAAATCAAGTTGGAGTATGTCATCCGTTTTTTCTGAAAAACCATCCTTTAAAAAGTCGATGTACTCCGAGCGAATATCTGTCATAGTCAATGAATGTCCATCTGCTAAACAACATTTTGAGATATTTCCAATACCGCTTCCTATTTCTAAGGCTGGCGATTCAACAAAGGGAGCTATTTGACTATACATCCAACTATTAAATGCACCTGCATCTTTAATTGCCTTGAGCGTTTCCAGTCCTTCGGTGTCGTGCTCTTTAAATTGAAAATGCCGACTACTCATTAACTAAAAAGATTGTACTTAATAATACAATAAATTGCACGAAATCCATCTTTCCAATTGATCTTCTTACCCTCTTCATAAGTACGGCCGTAATAAGATATTCCAACTTCGTAAATTCGAATATTTGGAATCTTAGCAATCTTGGCTGTTACCTCCGGTTCAAACCCAAAACGATTTTCTTTCAGCTCAATAGATTGTATCGTTTCTCTTCTAAACAACTTATAACAGGTTTCCATATCTGTTAAATTTAAGTTGGATAACATATTAGAGGCAAAAGTCAATATTTTATTTCCGATGGTATGCCAGAAAAACAAAATTCGATGAGGCTTACCTCCAATAAATCGTGAACCATAAACCACGTCTGCAAAACCATCAAGGATAGGTTTCAATAAACTATTATACTCTGATGGGTCGTATTCTAAATCCGCATCTTGAATAATTACATAATCGCCAGTGGATTCTTTAATTCCTCTATGAAGAGCGGCACCCTTTCCCATATTTCTTTCCTGATTAAAAAGAGAAATCGGAAAATCTGGATTTTCTCGTTGATAGTTTTGAATTGCATCTATTGTGGTGTCTGTTGAACAATCATTGACAATGATGATTTCCATTTTAAGATTATTCATGAGATTTACTGCCTTGATTTTATCCAAGATAAGATGAATAGTTCTGTCCTCATTAAAAGCGGGTATTACTACGGATAAAAGTTGAGACATAAATACAATTTTAATTTCACAAATTTAATAATTAAAAACTTAAAGCCATTTCAAGTGATTTAAGTTAGTTTTGCTTTCAATAAATCCAAAGGATTTTAATACAATGAAAAAAATTCTCTCCGTATTTATTTTATTATGTGTAATTGGCTGGACATACTTTTATATTGAATATAAGAAGTCTTCAGCTGTTTTAGAACCACATGAAGTAGATAAAAAATTTGTTTCCATTAAAGACAATCAATTTTATGTTGATGGTCAACCGTTTTATCCTAAAGTAATCAACTTTGTTATTTCATTAAGAGTTAACGATACGGCTATGTGGCCTGCGATTTACGTTGGATATGGTCCCAATGGTTTATTCCCTTATGAAGATAAAATTTCAAGTTTAAAAGATTTACAAGCACATTTTAATCTAGTAAAAGAACTTGGATACAACACGGTAAGACTAGTTGGTATTGGAGAGCCAGAAGTACGTGATAAAGTTACAGGACGCATTAACTTCAAAGCTAGTTATGGAGGAAATCATAATTACTGTTTGTATCTTAATAACGATGACGACTATACGAAATATTTAAATGCGCTTGACGAACTAATGAAGGCGGTAGAAAATGCAGGACTAAAGGCAATTTTTACGACACGACTTTTTAAAGAATCTCATGAAACAGAAATAAATCTCGAAAAAATCACTAATCATTTTAAAGATAATGCATCTATATTGGCTTATGATTTTTTTAATGAGCCATTGTATTTCGATTCATTAGAGCGAAAAAAAGAAGATGTTTATTATATCACATTAAAATGGCAAAAGATTGCGAAGAAAAATGACCCCAACCATTTGACAACAATCGGACTTGCTAATCAAAGAGAGTTATTTGAATGGGATCCCAATCTGATGAATGTCGACTTCGTCTCTTTTCATCCTTACGAATATGAAAAAGATCAGGTGCGAAATGAATTGTATTGGTATAACCGATTTGTAAAAAAGCCTTGGATAATTGGCGAGACGGGAATTCCAGCAGATAATGATTCGGTAAAATATGAGGCACAAGTAGAATTCGCCAAAAAAACTATGTTACAAAATTATAATTGTGGTGGCATGGGGTATTCTTGGTGGCAATTTAAAGATGTTGACTGGAATATATATCATCAGAATTTTCTTGGAGTATTAAGCTGGACAGGCGAAACAAAAACAAGTAAAGGTGAAATTGTAAATGGTACACCTAAGCCAGTAAATAAAGCAATCAGTGGTTTCGATGTAAAACAGAAAAAGGGCAAGTGCGAATGTTTATCTAACTATTATAATTTTAGCAATCATAATAAATTTCGGGTGACAGGAAAGATGGTGGATGAAGATGGTGAACCAATTGATGGTGGCGAAATTTTAGCTTGGGATGAATGGTGGGTAAATCATCATGTAACCACAACAAAACCTGACGGCACTTTTGAACTGTACAGCGAATATTCCTTTTATCATTGGATGGTTGCTGGTCCTTTATATGATCGTATTCGTGGCGACTTTAAACCAGATACTGCATTTGTAGGTGCAGATGGAATTCCTACTTTGCGAATGGGCATTATAGAGCTTAAAAAGCTTGATGTATCAGCGGTTCAATAATACAATGGTGTTTCAAAAACAAATGTCGACTGGTTAGTTGGTGCTTTATCTATACTTCGAAGTGTTCCTTCTTTTTCAAGTGACAAATAATTATCCGTATACGTTTTAATCACAAAACTACCATCTGATAGTTTAGTTAATCTAAAGCGTTCCCAATCGCCTACTCCATCACGATTGACTACCATCAACCCATTGTCATAATATTCGGCGCAAGCATATTTGCCATTAGCTGCACGAAAAACAGAAGTGCTATCTTCTATTTGTGCATACTCAAATAAATCACCATCATTTTGATCAACACCATTGGCAATTAATTTATCGCCATGGCTTGTATCTATTTTAAGATATTTCCCGTTAGCACATTTGATTTTGACGTAACTGCGATGTAGGAAGCGTGCATTATCTTCACTAACAACAACTACATCAGTTATAGATTTATTATTGGCGGTTAGCCATACCGTTAGTGAATCTAATCCTTCCCCATTAAAAACCCCTTTGTATTTATTTGGATAAAGTCCTGTATAAGCATTTACACATGGTACATTTAAATCTTGACAGGCAATCATAACATCAAGGTGCGAATATGCTTCTTGTCCTCGTAAATTATAATGTTGGTATGCAATTGCCTTGTTACCTGTAACATATTTTTTAATTCTCTCTTTCGTCTCTTTCTCACGTTGTTGTACCTCCGACTTTTTATATTGACGTTCCCAATATAAAGTTGAATTATCGATGATCACTAGTAATGGCAGCAACATTAGTAACTTGCTCCATTTACTATTTTCAAAAAC
>JBKCGZ010000153.1:0-2228 GCA_046303115.1 Bacteroidota bacterium
GAAGACAAGTTGCTACTTTTATGAAGGAGCAAATATACCTCCGCTAAATCATTTGAGTGAAGAAGAGCAGATGACATTACCGTTTCTTACATCTCTTCTTGATCCTTATCAGGAAGTGCCAGCTTTTACAAAATTCTTAAAAGAAGTATCTACACTTTTTGATCAGGATTTACAAAAAATCGATACACTGCATGCATTTAGTATTTCAGGCCCAAAGTTCTCTTTGCCAGAGAAGCGAGCAAGAATGGTTACTAATATGCTTATACTACTAAAGCATATTCATCGTAGGGAGATAATCAAGTTTAAATATTACACATCAACTTCTTTTAATTCCAAACGTGAAGAATCAGAAAAGCCAAAATTGTTTAAGCTTAAACCGATTTGTGTACGGCTTTATCAAGGATTATATTATTTAACTGGAGTTACTGATAATAAAAAACAACAGCTTTTGAATTTCAGAATAGATAATATTGTTCAAGATTCTATTATGACTGAATGGGTGAGTAAGGATGTATTTAAAGTAAAGACATTCGAATTAAATGCTACGCTAGTGGAAGTAGATTTCAATAATAAACTTTCTCGCGCTTTAGGAATTTGGATACATGATGAAAATAGTAAAGAAGAAAAAATAACTATTCGTTTTTATAGCTGGGCGGCAAAATATGCGCTTTTATTTAATCTACATCCTACTCAAAAATTAATCTGCTTGGATGAAAAAGAAGAGTATGCCGATTTTGAATTTTGTTTATATACAAGTGATGCACATATTGCTAAAGTAAACGCAATAACAAAAAAATATTTGGTGGATGTAAAGCAAGGAAAATCAAATGCGGACAATCGCCCCTATATTGAATGGATGAATAAATTTCCAGAGGCCGGCTATTTATTTGGTCGCTTTATCAATTTCATCGAACTCCTATAATTTTAGAAAACGATACATAAACCCAATTAATTGGGTTGTCTTCATCGTATTTTTGTATAGATGAGCAGAAAATCTGCTTACGTCATTCTAAATCTTATCATATATGTTAGAGACTATTACATTGCGTCCGTCTGTTGAAGATTGGCGCCACGACCTTGACTTAAGTATGAGTCCGTTGGGTATTTACCGCATGGACTTTTACAAAAAGGGATTATTTGAACAACTAAGGAAGCTTGAAAACCTGCTTCGGGAATATCAAGGTGTTGTTCCCCATTTCCAGTATTCGGGCCATGACATTGCGCCATATTGGTACCTTTTTGAAGTGCGAGTTAATAATGCGATGCTTCGATTTAAGGCAATGCTCTCTTATGAATTAGATGAAGCCAATAAGCTTATTGTTAAAATTCACTTTACGGACAGGCCTTCTACCGAGGAGTTTCCGATTGAAGAGGGGGTAGCATGGAAAACTTTAATCCTCGATGAATCTGATATTAAAGATCCTGCTTATGTAGCCGCTTATGTAAAAAACTTATTTATTTCATTTGAAAGTTATCGTCAAATTGGAAGAGAAATTCTGTATGCTGTTTTGCAAGAGTAATAGTTGAATTAAAAACTACTAAGTAATAATTAAAATTTTAAAATCATCAATTATATATGAACAACTTAAATTATATCCCTAACAATGCAGATGTATTGTTTGTAGGTTTAAATCCTACGCCGCTTGCTGTTCGAGAACAAGCCTTGTTTAATAACGATCGTTCTTTATGGAACATTCTTGAATGTGCTGGGGTGATTAGTAATTCTGGTAAAATACCAGCATCGATAATGTATTCTTTACTTATTTCAGGGCAAATAGATAGTTCATTCAGAATTGGAATAGCTGATTTGTTACCTCATGTTCAAGAACAACATGCAAAGGACGTGGTAGTGTCATCGGTGTATGTAAAAACACTTTTGCACGAAGCTGTCCAAAAAAAGGTGAAGCGCATGGGGTTAATGGGGGAAAAAGTAATCACTGCTTTTAAGCGAGAATTTCCTGAATTAAATTTTCGTTCTGTTCGAGATGCTGAAAATTTTATGGGCGAAATTATTTTAGAAGGACATTCAATTGCTTTGTATTCTTTACCCTTCCCAAATAACAATAATGTAGCAAATAAACATTTTTATTATAAAAATTTGATTGAGAATTAATGGCTTTAGGTTGCATCTAATGCAATCGTTTTTAAGGTGGATAGTCAAGTTGGTTTTTATGTAGATGAACATTGTTTTATTTGATGTTGTGGGAGGATTGTTGTTGGTTCTTAGC
>JBKCGZ010000154.1:0-3695 GCA_046303115.1 Bacteroidota bacterium
AGCACCTACTACAAACATTAACTGATTTTCATTTCCCCATGTCTGAACTGAACGCATCACTTTTTCATAAAGTGGCAGACCTGCTTCAGTAACAATCGAAGTTTGAAAATCATTTGCGCCTTCATTAGAAGTGAGCGCTAAAACAATCACCCACTTGTTTTCAAAATTCAAAAATGGAGTAACTGAATCTTTGCCCATGTAAGGAGCTACTGTTACGGCATCAGCTTTAAGCTCATTAAAAAAAGCTCTGGCATATAACGCTGATGTATTACCGATGTCTCCTCGTTTTGCATCTGCTATAACAAGGCAGTCTTTGGGGATATAATCAATCGTCTTTTTTAAACTCTCCCATCCTTTAACACCCATTGCTTCGTAAAATGCCGTATTGGGCTTGTATGCTACGCAATAATTTTTCGTTGCATCGATGATTGATTTATTAAATTCAAAAATCGGATCTTCAAATGATAATAAATGAGCTGGGATTTTTTCAATATCAGTATCTAATCCTACACACAGATATGATTTCTTTAATTTTATTTGCTGAAATAGTTTTTCTTGGTTCATCGGATTATCCCATCATTGTTTCTTCTTTCATCTTCTCTGTGTTCTCAGCGAATTGTAAAGCATCAATAAATTCTTGAATATCTCCATTCATAATTGCAGGCAAATTATGACTAGTAAATGAAATACGATGATCTGTTACGCGACTCTGCGGATAATTATAAGTACGGATTTTAGCAGAACGATCTCCAGTCGACACTAAAGTTTTACGTCGACTAGAAACCTCATTATTTCGTTTACTCAACTCCATTTCGTATAGGCGTGACCGTAACATTTGCATTGCGCGCTCACGGTTACCATGCTGTGAACGTTCAATCTGACAAGTAACAACAATACCTGTTGGCTTATGCGTCAATTGCACTTTTGTTTCAACTTTATTTACATTTTGTCCACCGGCACCACCCGAACGAGATGTTTGTAATTCAAGGTCCGCAGGATTGATTTCAATTTCATCGAACTCATCTGCCTCTGGCAAAACAACAACAGTTGCCGCTGATGTATGTATCCTCCCTTGCGTTTCAGTTAATGGAACACGTTGAACACGGTGAACTCCACTTTCATATTTCAATACTCCGTAAGCACCGGCAACATTAATCTCCATCACAATTTCTTTATAGCCACCTGTGTTTCCTTCATTATAATCTACCACTTCATATTTCCAACCTCTTTGCTCACAATAACGTTGGTACATTCTCGCTAAGTCACCTGCAAAAATACTTGCTTCATCACCGCCAGTTCCTGCTCGCACTTCAAGAATAGCAGGCTTGCTATCTTCAGGATCTTTCGGGATCATCAACATTTGAATATGTTCATCAAGCTTCTGTAATTCTGGCTCAAGTTCTTCTAACTCTGACTTTGCCATTGCGCGAAAATCTTCATCTTTATCATTAGCCAATACTTCCTTAGCCTCTTCAATATTTTTTGAAAGCGCGCGATATTTCACCGTTGCTTCTACGATATCTTGTAAATCTTTGTACGCTTTGTTTAACTGCTGAAATTTTTTCTGATCAGCAATTACAGAAGGATCACTTAATTGAGTTCCATAATCATGATACCTTGCTTCTAGAGCCTCCAGCTTTTCCAACATTCCTTCTTTCGACATATTATTTAATTCCTATAATTTTATTTACCATTCAAATACACCATATGGCGACTGAATAGTTAATTTTCGTTGATTACTTTTTTCTACCCTTCCAATAATTTGAGCATCGATATTAAAACTTTTTGATATCGAAATAATTTTTTCGGCATGCTTAGGATGAACATAAATTTCCATTCGATGTCCCATATTAAACACCTGGTACATTTCCTTCCAATCGGTATTGGATTCTTCTTGTATCATCTTGAACAATGGCGGCAATTCAAACAAATTATCCTTAATAATATGCACATCATTTACAAAGTGTAACACCTTCGTCTGACCACCACCACTACAATGAACCATACCATGAATATCAGATCGCATATCATCTAACACAGCCTTTATAACGGGTGCGTATGTCCGCGTTGGAGAAAGCACTAATTTACCAGCATCTACGGAAGTACCCACAACTTTATCTGTAAGATTTTTTGTGCCAGAATAAACCAACTCACTTGGCATTCCTGCATCATAAGTATCAGCATATTTTTCTGCTACCAGCTTATTAAAAACATCATGACGTGCTGATGTTAATCCGTTACTTCCCATCCCGCCATTATATGCATCCTCATAGGAAGCTTGTCCACTTGAACTAAGTCCCACAATCACATCTCCATCCTGAATATTTGCATTGTCGATTACTTCACTTCGCTTAATTCTGCAAGTAACTGTACTATCTACGATGATTGTCCTAACTAAATCACCAACATCTGCGGTTTCACCTCCAGTTGTATAAATTAAAACTCCATGTGATCGAAGCTGCTCAACTAATTCTTCAGTGCCATTAATAATTGCAGCTATTACCGCTCCTGGAATTAATCTTTTGTTTCTTCCAATAGTTGATGAAAGTAAAATATTAGAAACCGCACCTACACAAAGTAAATCATCGATATTCATGATTAATGCATCTTGTGCAATTCCTTTCCAAACCGATAAATCTCCGGTTTCTTTCCAATAAGCATACGCTAAACTACTTTTTGTTCCTGCACCGTCGGCATGCATGATATTACAATAGCTTTCATCGCCTCCTAAATAATCTGGAACAATTTTGCAAAAGGCAGAAGGAAAAAGACCTTTGTCCACAGATTTAATTGCGGCGTGTACTTCATCCTTTGTTGCCGAAACTCCACGTAGGTTATATCGCTCTGAACTATTCATGGCTGCAAATTTACGAGTTTGATTTCCTTTGTTCGATTAATCTTAAAAAAAAACGCCCCGAAAATTTCAGGGCGTTTCTTCTTAATTAGTATTATTAGTTTTTCGGAACGTAAGTAGCTCCAGTAACTTCAAATTCTGTACGACGATTATACTGATGCGCTTTTTCTTTTAATTCTTTTGTAGCTTGACCATCAATGAATTCTTTCGTTAACACATCACCACGCTTGAATGGTAAGTATTCTTCATCATTCTCAACTGCTTTTGGAGTAGTCTCACCTTTTCCTTCGAAAGTTAAACGATCAGCAGGAATTCCGTTAGCAACTAAGTAATCCATTACACTCTTAGCACGACGATTTGATAAGTTCATGTTATAATTATCATCTGCACGGTAATCGGTATGTGAAGTTAACTTAATAGTTAATGTTGGATTCTCAGTTAATGTCTTGATTAAACCATCTAATGCTGTTTTAGATTCAGCACGTAAAGTTGCCTTGTCTAAATCGTAGAATACCATTGGAACTGTAATAGGCTTCTTTGTAGACTTTAATGGGAAATCGAAATCTTTTGTAAAGTCCTTATCTTCTTCAATTCCTACAGTACTCAATTCATGGAACTTAGTTAAGTAACCAGTGAATGATGCAGAAATTTTGTACTTAACATTTGCTTTTAACTCATACGTATATAAACCATCAGCACTTGTTGTAACACTTAATGATGTACCATCGCTTCCGAATAACTCAACAGTTGCGCCTTCAATACTTTCTTTTGTATCAGTGTCGTAAACACGACCACCAACTTTCAACTTAACTGGAGGAATAACAAATGAATAAATATCATC
>JBKCGZ010000155.1:0-9763 GCA_046303115.1 Bacteroidota bacterium
TGGATTACTTCAATCACCTGCGCAGTCTGTTATCTCTGGCCTTACAGGTCAAGGTGGCAAAATTGCCGGCATCCTCAAAACGTTGGAAGAACGTGCTGCCTAATCGCCGCTTAAATCTTCAAAAACAAAATCAATTAATTATTAAAAATCCTTAAAAAAAATAAACAAAATGGCAGATTTGAAATCATTCGCTGAACAGTTAGTTAACCTTACAGTAAAAGAAGTTCAAGAACTAGCTCAAATTCTTAAAGATGAGTATGGCATTGAGCCGGCAGCAGCAGCAGTAGCAGTAGCAGCACCTGCAGCAGGTGGCGCAGCAGCAGCTGAAGAGCAAACATCTTTTGATGTAATTCTTAAGAATGCTGGTGCAAATAAATTAGCTATCGTTAAGTTAGTAAAAGACTTAACTGGCTTAGGCTTGAAAGAAGCTAAAGATTTAGTTGATGGAGCACCAAAACCATTAAAAGAAGGTGTTTCTAAAGATGAGGCTAATGCATTAAAAACTCAGTTAACTGAGGCAGGTGCAGAAGTTGAAATCAAGTAATTGAAATTCAAGTAATTAACAGACCTGCGCTACTAAACCGGTGGTGCAGGTTTTTATCATTTTATAAGCTGAATACCGCTTATTTCGAACGGTTGTTATAATTTAACATTAAAACTCCTTCCAATTGACTACCCTAAACAGTCTCACATCAGAGAAGACGGCAGCCAACCGTATCAATTTCAGTAAGAGCAAAAACCCGATTGAATATCCGGATTTTCTCGAAATACAATTGAAGTCTTTTAAAGATTTCTTTCAATTAGAAACAACAGCTGATAACAGAACCCAAGAAGGGCTTTACAAAGTTTTCAGTGAGAATTTTCCAATTACAGATTCAAGAAACAATTTCGTTCTTGAATTTTTGGATTATTTCGTGGATCCTCCTCGTTATTCACTTGAGGAGTGTATCGAAAGAGGTTTAACTTATAGCGTTCCTCTGAAGGCAAAACTTAAACTTTATTGTACAGATCCTGAGCACGAGGATTTCGAAACAATTGTTCAGGATGTATACTTGGGAACTATCCCATATATGACTCCCAAAGGTACATTTGTCGTAAATGGTGCAGAGCGTGTAGTTGTATCTCAACTTCATCGTTCCCCTGGTGTATTCTTTGGTCAAAGTCGCCACGCGAATGGAACCAAATTATACTCTGCTCGTGTAATTCCTTTTAAAGGATCATGGATTGAGTTCGCAACAGACATCAACAGTGTCATGTATGCGTACATCGATCGTAAGAAAAAATTCCCTGTAACTACGTTGCTTCGTGCAATAGGTTATCAAACTGATAAGGATATCCTTGAGATTTTCGGTTTAGCTGACGAAGTAAAAGTTAGCAAAGCAGGATTAAAAAAAGTAGTAGGTCGCCGACTAGCAGCTAGAGTTTTAAGAAGTTGGTTAGAAGATTTCGTAGATGAGGATACTGGTGAAGTAGTATCTATCGAGCGTAACGAAGTTATTTTGGAGCGTGAAACAATTCTAGAAGATGAACATATCGATAAGATTGTTGATGCTGGTGTTAAGTCAGTTATTTTGCATAAAGAAGATGCAAACACGAATGATTACGCTATCATCTACAATACACTTCAAAAAGATACATCTAACTCTGAAAAGGAAGCGGTAGAGCATATCTATCGTCAATTAAGAAATGCAGAGCCACCAGATGAAGAAACAGCACGTGGTATCATCGACAAATTATTCTTCTCTGATAAGCGTTATGACTTAGGAGAAGTTGGTCGTTATAGAATGAACCGTAAATTAAGACTCAATATCGATGAAGATACGAAGGTCTTAACTAAAGAAGATATCATCCAGATTATTAAATTCTTAATCGAATTAATTAATGCGAAAGCAATCGTTGATGATATCGATCACTTGAGTAACCGTCGTGTAAGAACAGTAGGTGAGCAGTTGTATTCTCAATTCGGTGTAGGTTTAGCGCGTATGGCGCGTACTATCCGTGAGCGTATGAATGTTCGCGATAACGAAGTGTTTACGCCTGCTGATTTGATTAATGCAAAAACATTATCAAGTGTAATTAACTCTTTCTTTGGAACTAATCAGTTAAGTCAGTTCATGGATCAAACTAATCCATTAGCTGAAATTACTCACAAGCGCCGTTTATCAGCCCTTGGACCCGGTGGTTTAAGTCGTGAGCGTGCAGGTTTCGAGGTTCGTGACGTTCACTATACTCACTACGGACGTTTATGTACGATTGAGACTCCTGAAGGGCCGAATATCGGTTTGATTTCTTCTTTGTGTGTTTACGCAAAGATTAATCAATTAGGATTTATTTCTACTCCTTATCGTACAGTAACAAACGGCAAAATTGATATTCAGACAGCTCCAATTTATTTAACTGCTGAAGAAGAAGATACTAAAGTAATTGCGCAGGCAAATGCTGATGTGGATGAGAAAGGAGTATTCGCTGATCAAAAAGTGAAGGCTCGTTTCGAAGGTGATTTCCCAATCGTTGATCCAAAAGATATCCACTTGGTTGACGTTGCTCCAAATCAGATTGCATCAATTGCGGCTTCATTAATTCCTTTCTTGGAGCATGATGATGCGAACCGTGCCTTGATGGGATCGAACATGCAACGCCAGGCAGTTCCATTATTACGTCCTCAAGCTCCTATCGTAGGAACTGGTCTTGAAGGACATGTAGTACGTGATTCACGCGTTTTAATCAACGCTGATTATTCAGGTACTGTTGAGTATGTTGATGCAAACGAAATTCACATCCGTTGTGTAAGAACAAATGATGAGAAATTAGTAAGCTTCGACGATGATTTAAAAGTTTACCGATTAACTAAATTCCAAAAGACAAACCAAAATACATGTATTAACTTGAAGCCTATCGTTAAGAAAGGTGATAAGGTTAAAGCAGGTCAGGTACTTTGCGAAGGTTATGCAACGCAAGGTGGCGAGTTAGCATTAGGACGTAACATGACAGTGGCGTTCATGCCTTGGAAAGGTTATAACTTCGAGGATGCGATTGTGATTTCTGAGCGTGTCGTGCGTGAAGATATTTTCACATCATTACATATCGATGAGTATAGTTTAGAGGTTCGTGATACAAAACGCGGATTAGAAGAGCTTACTGCGGATATCCCTAACGTTAGTGAAGAAGCTACTCGTGAATTAGATGAGAATGGTTTGATTCGCGTAGGTGCTGAAGTTATTGAAGGTGATATCTTAATTGGTAAAATCACTCCTAAGGGAGAAACAGATCCTTCTCCAGAAGAGAAGTTATTACGTGCCATCTTTGGTGACAAAGCAGGTGATGTAAAGGATGCTTCATTGAAAGTTCCACCTTCTGTAAAAGGAGTTGTTATCGATAAAAAATTATTCTCTCGCGCTGTGAAAGATAAGCGTGCAAGAGATGAAGAGAAAAATGTCATCGCTCGTTTAGATGCTGAACAAGATAAAGAGTTAGCTGAGGTTAAAGTAAAACTAATTGAAAAGCTATTTGAACTTGTAAGCGGAAAAACTTCTCAAGGTGTAGTCAATGCATTTAAAGAAGTAATAATCCCTAAAGGATCGAAGTTCACTCAAAAAATGTTAGTTGATATTGATTACATGAATATCAATCCAACAAAGTGGACAACAGACAAGGAAAAGAATGATATGATTACTCGTTTATTGACGAATTATATCGTGAAAGTAAACGAAGTTCTTGCTGCTATCAAGCGTAAGAAATTCCAGATTCAAATCGGAGATGAATTACCAACTGGAATTATGCAATTAGCGAAGGTTTATATCGCAAAGAAGCGTAAGTTGAAAGTGGGTGATAAGATGGCAGGTCGACACGGTAATAAGGGAATTGTTGCGAGAATCGTTCGTGATGAAGATATGCCTTACCTTGAAGATGGAACGCCAGTAGATATCGTACTTAATCCGTTAGGGGTACCATCACGTATGAACCTTGGACAGATTTATGAAACGGTACTTGCCTTAGCAGGTCAGAAGTTGGGTGTAAAGTTCGCAACTCCAATCTTTGATGGTGCTACAATCGAAGAAATCGATTCATGGATTACGAAGGCAGGCTTACCTAAATTCGGTTCTACTTACTTATTTGATGGTGGTACTGGAGAGCGTTTCCATCAGCCAGCAACAGTAGGTATTATCTACATGTTGAAATTAGGTCACATGGTTGATGATAAGATGCATGCTCGTTCAATCGGACCTTACTCATTAATTACGCAGCAACCTCTTGGTGGTAAAGCACAGTTTGGAGGTCAGCGTTTTGGTGAGATGGAGGTTTGGGCTATCGAAGCATTCGGTGCTGCAAACATCCTTCAGGAATTATTGACAGTGAAATCTGATGACGTAATGGGTCGTGCAAAAGCTTACGAATCAATCGTGAAAGGTGAGAATATGTTACAACCAGGAATTCCTGAGTCGTTCAATGTATTGTTACACGAATTACGTGGATTATGTCTGAAAGTATCTCTTGATTAATCATCAAGCCGAATAACTAAAAAAAGTATCTCTTAAACTAACGATAACGTCTTACCGAAAAAAATACATGGCGGTTAAAAAAGAACAAAAGCTAAAAAGTAACTTCTCTAAAATTACGATTAGCCTTGCAAGTCCGGAGTACATCCTTGAACAATCAAGTGGTGAAGTACTAAAGCCGGAAACAATCAACTACCGAACATACAAGCCTGAAAGAGATGGTTTGTTTTGTGAGCGCATCTTCGGACCTGTAAAGGACTGGGAATGTCATTGCGGAAAATACAAGCGTATCCGTTACAAAGGAATCGTTTGTGACCGTTGCGGTGTTGAAGTAACAGAGAAAAAAGTGCGTCGCGAACGTATGGGACATATCAGTCTTACTGTTCCAGTTGCACACATCTGGTATTTCCGTTCATTGCCGAATAAAATCGGTTATTTATTGGGATTGCCAACTAAGAAATTAGATCTAATCATTTACTATGAAAGATATGTTGTTATTCAGGCAGGTGTGAAAGCAGCTGAAGGAGTAAACTATCTTGATTTCTTAACGGAAGAAGAATATTTGAATCACATGGACTCACTTCCGAAAGAAAATCACCATTTAGATGATGCCGACCCAAATAAGTTTATCGCTAAAATGGGTGCGGATGCATTATATGATTTATTATCTCGATTAGACTTAGATCAACAAAGTTTTGATTTACGTCACCAGGCAGATAATGAAACATCTCAGCAACGTAAGAACGAAGCGTTAAAGCGTCTTCAGGTTGTTGAAGCATTCCGTCAGGCAAATACACATATCGAAAATCGTCCTGAGTGGATGATTGTAAAAGTAGTTCCTGTTATTCCACCGGAATTGCGTCCACTCGTTCCATTGGATGGTGGCCGTTTTGCGACGTCTGACTTGAACGATTTATATCGTCGTGTAATTATCCGTAACAATCGTTTGAAGCGATTAATCGAGATTAAAGCTCCAGAAGTAATCTTACGTAACGAAAAGCGTATGCTTCAGGAGTCGGTTGACTCATTATTCGACAATAGCCGTAAGGTAAATGCGGTGAAGACTGAATCAAATCGTGCATTGAAATCATTATCTGATTCATTGAAAGGTAAGCAAGGTCGTTTCCGTCAAAACTTATTAGGAAAGCGTGTTGATTATTCTGCACGTTCGGTAATTGTTGTAGGACCTGAAATGAAATTACATGAGTGTGGTCTTCCGAAGGATATGGCAGCTGAATTATTTAAGCCGTTTATTATCCGTAAGATGATTGAGCGTGGTGTAGTTAAAACAGTAAAGAGTGCAAAGAAAATAGTTGATCGTAAAGATGCGATTGTTTGGGATATCTTAGAAAATGTACTGAAAGGACATCCGGTGATGTTAAACCGTGCTCCGACTCTCCACAGATTAGGTATCCAAGCGTTCCAGCCTAAGTTAATCGAGGGTAAAGCGATTCAATTACATCCATTGGTTTGTTCTGCCTTCAACGCCGATTTCGACGGTGACCAGATGGCGGTGCATTTACCATTAGGTAATGCTGCAATTTTAGAAGCGCAATTATTAATGCTTGCTTCTCATAATATCCTTAACCCTGCTAACGGAGCTCCTATCACTGTACCTTCTCAGGACATGGTACTTGGACTTTATTATATGACTAAAGGAAAGAAATCTACTGACGATTTAAAAGTTGTTGGAGAAGGAATTACTTTCTATAGTTCAGAAGAGGTTATCATTGCTTACAACGAAGGTCGCGTAGAATTACATGCTTGGGTTAAAGTAAAAACTCACGTTAATGTGAATGGAACACTTGAGTCTAAGATTGTAGAAACTACTGTAGGTCGTGTTTTAGTAAATGAAGTTGTCCCTCGTAAAGTAGGTTATATCAACGAACTTTTAACGAAGAAGTCGTTACGTGATATCATCGGACGAGTATTAAAAGAAACAGGTGTTGCTGAGGCTGCGAAATTCTTAGATGATATTAAAGATTTAGGATTCCGTATGGCATTCCGTGGAGGATTATCATTTAACTTAAATGATGTAATCATCCCAGCTCAGAAAGAAGAATTAATCGGAAAAGCAAATGCAGAAGTTGATGAGGTAATGAACAACTATAACATGGGATTCATTACCAACAACGAACGTTATAACCAAATTATCGATATCTGGACGCGTACTAACTCGCGTATTACAGATACATTGATGAAGCAATTAACGAATGACAAGCAAGGATTCAATGCGGTTTACATGATGCTTGATTCTGGAGCGCGTGGTTCTAAAGAGCAGATTCGTCAGTTAGGTGGTATGAGAGGTTTGATGGCTAAGCCGTCGAAGTCTGGATCAACTGGTGGTGAAATCATCGAGAACCCGATTCTTTCTAACTTTAAAGAAGGTCTTTCTATCCTTGAGTACTTTATCTCTACTCACGGTGCGCGTAAAGGTCTTGCCGATACAGCCTTGAAAACAGCCGATGCGGGTTATTTAACTCGTCGTTTGGTGGACGTTGCTCAAGATGTTATCATCAATGAAACAGATTGCGGTACATTACGTGGACTTGCAATGACAGCATTGAAGAACGGAGAAGAGATAGTAGAAAGTTTATATGATCGTATTTTAGGACGTGTATCAGTACACGATATTATTCATCCTCAAACTGCAGAATTATTGGTTACTTCAGGAGAAGAAATCAATGAAGATGTAGCTGCATTAATTGAATCATCACCAATTGAAACTGTTGAAATTCGTTCGGTATTAACGTGCGAGTCGAAGCAAGGTGTATGTTCTAAATGCTACGGAAGAAATCTTGCATCAGGACGTATGGTTCAGAAAGGAGAGGCTGTAGGTGTTATCGCTGCACAGTCAATCGGTGAGCCAGGTACTCAGTTAACACTTCGTACGTTCCACGTCGGTGGAGTTGCAACAAAGGGTGCTACTGACAACAAAATTGAAGCTAAATTCGATGGTATTATTGAATTTGAAGAAGTAAGAAGTATCAAGCACGGAAAGAAAGATGCAGATCAGAATTTTGAAGTAGTGATTGGTCGTTCAGGTGAATTAAGAATTATTGATGAAAACACAAAAGTGGTATTGGCATCATTCAACTTACCTTACGGTTCTCACTTATTCGTGAAAGATGGACATAAGGTGAAGAAAGGCGACTTGGTCTGTGAGTGGGATCCATTCAACGCGGTTATCATTTCTGAATTCGGTGGTAAGGTTGCATTTGAGCATATCGAAGAAGGTGTTACTTACAAGGTAGAGTCAGATGAGCAAACAGGTTTCCAAGAGAAAATTATTATCGATAGCCGTGACAGAACGAAGATTCCTGTAATCAAAGTAATGAGCGGTAAAGAAGCATTGAAAGGATATAACATCCCAGTAGGAGCGCATATTACAGTAGAAGAAGGCGCACGCATCGAGCCAGGTGAAATCTTAGTTAAGATTCCTCGTCAGTTAGGTCGTACAGGTGATATCACCGGTGGTCTTCCTCGTGTTACTGAGTTATTCGAAGCACGTAATCCATCGAACCCAGCTGTTGTTGCGGAGATTGATGGTATCGTAAGCTACGGTGGAATTAAGCGTGGTAATCGTGAAATTATCGTTACTTCTCGTGACGGTGAAGCAAAGAAATACCTTGTTCCATTAAGTAAGCATATCCTTGTACAGGATGGTGACTTTACTCGCGCGGGTACTCCATTATCAGATGGTGCAATTACTCCGAATGATATCTTATCAATCAAAGGACCAACTGCAGTACAGGAATATCTTGTAAATGAAGTTCAGGAAGTTTATCGTCTTCAAGGGGTAAAAATTAATGACAAGCATTTCGAGGTTATCGTTCGTCAGATGATGCGTAAAGTAATTATTGATGATGCTGGTGATACTCGTTTCTTGGAGAAAGAATCAGTAAACAAGATTGATTTCTTCGAAGAGAATGATCAAATTATCGATAAGAAAGTTGTTACTGATCCAGGTGATTCAACAACATTGAAAGCTGGTCAGATCTTAACACTTCGTCGTCTACGTGATGAGAACTCTCAATTGAAGCGTAAGGATATGCGTTTAGTGGAAGCTCGTGATGCAATTCCTGCAACGTCATCAACATTGTTGCAAGGTATTACGCAAGCTTCATTACATACAAAGAGCTGGATCTCTGCTGCATCATTCCAGGAAACTACTAAAGTATTGAACGAAGCTGCTATTCGTGGAAGTATCGATTACTTAAGAGGATTGAAGGAAAATGTAATCGTTGGTCACTTAATTCCAGCAGGTACAGGTTTACGTGACTACGATAAAATGATTGTTGGTTCTCAAGAAGAGTATGATTTACTAATGGCATCAAAGCAAGAAACGCAAGAAGCGTAATTGCTGATTCATAGAGTGTGAAAGTCCTGGTGTTAGCCAGGACTTTCTTTTTATAGCCCAATTTAGTTTTGTATATTCGTAAAGAAAATTTTTAGAAAAATGGAAAATTCAAACGAAAACCAATTAAATATCGAATTGTCGGAAGAGATAGCAGAAGGTATTTATTCAAACCTTGCTATTATAACGCATTCTAATGCTGAATTCGTAATCGATTTTGTGAAAGTGATGCCAGGTGTACCCAAGGCACGTGTAAAGTCAAGAATTGTTTTAACACCTCAACACGCAAAGCGTTTGTTGAATGCATTAGCAGATAATATTCATAAGTATGAGGCTGTGCACGGAACAATAAAGCATACTGAAGGAATGGAATTGCCAATGAACTTTGGTGGACCAACTGCTCAGGCTTAATTAGAAAGAATTGTATTTAAGACGCAGTGTAATGCTGCGTCTTTTATATTTCAAGAGTATGTCAATCGCCAATCAAAAACTATTGGATTTTTTTAAGCTCATTGTGCTTGTTGCTTCAGTGGTGGTGATTTATTTCCAGTTTAAAAACAAAATGATTTCATGGGGTGATTTAACTCTTTTGAGAGCAAAGTTGTGCACTGTAAAAGCAGTTTTACTTTTGTTAATTACTTTTTTATTGATGCTGCTTAATTGGTCACTGGAAAGTATGAAATGGAAAGTGTTGATGAATGGAGTGGAGGATATAAGTTTTTTTCAAGCAATTAAAGGTGTTTTAGGAGGGTTAGCGATAGGCTTTGCTACTCCCAATCGCGTAGGCGAATTCGTTGGTAAAATTGCTTATTTGAAAAGTGAAAACAGAGTCAATGGAGCTATGTTATCGTTTGTAGGTAGCTCTGCACAATTGCTAATTACAATTCAGGCTGGCTTAGTTGCATTTATA
>JBKCGZ010000156.1:0-10091 GCA_046303115.1 Bacteroidota bacterium
GGCGTTGTACTGATGCGTAGGATAGGCAACATTAGAAGTTGTTCCGTCGCCAAAGCTCCATAAATAGGTTGCTGGAGGGGCAGTAGCAGGCATAAAGTAAAAATATCCTGAAGAATCGAATGAAGTGAAGTTTGCGTTACAACCATTAACAACCTGAACAGAAACTGAAGTGCAATAACTATCTGAACAGCCTGTAGCTGAATCAATCATGGTTAAACAAACCTGATTAGTTCCAGTTATAAAATACTGCGCTGTTGCTGGCGTTGAATTATAGGTCCAAAGTGTATTTCCATTCCCAAAGTTCCAATAGTAAGAAGTTTGGCCACTTGTTCCACCAGTACTTTGATTTGTAAATGTAACTACTCCATTATTGTTTGAACTTACCGAAAACTGAGCATTACAAGTTGAGCCAGTTGCTGAAGTGATAATCACATTCGAGCAATACGAATCTGAACAACCACTTGAAGAATCAATTACCCAAACGCAAACCTGATAAGTACCATTGCTTGTGTAAGTATGTGAATTGTTTCCTCCCCAATAAGAAGACCCATCACCAAATGTCCAGTAGTAAGAAATCCATGGAGTAGAGCTATTTCCAACTGGTGTAGACTGATTAATAAAATTCACAGTTCCGTTTCCAACTTGAGAATAGGCAAACTGCGCATTACAATTTGGAGTAGCGCTAATTGTAACGGTAGAATATACTGTATCTACACAACCGTTAGCGAACTGAGCGACTAAAGAAACCGTGTATGTTCCTGCGCTATTGTAGGTATACACAGGATTGCTTTGTGTTGAAGTTCCACCGTTACCAAACCACCATTGGTAAGAAGTAATATTGCTCGTAGCTTGTACAGCTGAAAAGGCAACAGTAGTAACACCGCTTACCTGATAGCCAATCCCAACAGAACATGTTGCACCTGATGCGCCCGATACTAATACTGAATCGCAAAACGAAGTTTGACAATTGCTCAATGAATCATAAGTGTATAAACAAACGCTTACATACCCGTTTGTGTTATACTGATGAGTTGGATTTGTAGCATAAGAAGATGTTCCATCTCCAAACGACCAATAGTAAACAGCGAACGGCGAATTAGCCACACTCGTATTTGTAAAGGAAACAGATCCATTACTATTTGATTGCGCAGTAAAACTTGCCGTACACTGAGCATTCGCCTGACTTGAAAATAAAATTCCCAAGAACAAGGCAATCATTGCGTAAAGTTTAATGTTTTTCATGTGTGTTTTATTTATGGTACAAATTTACTCTTATTACTGAAATTGGTTCTATCGACTTTATACTTTTATTACGCTCCCAAAACTACTTCAATAATGTATCCATCCAGTTTTCATAGTTGATGATATAGGTTTCAGGATTTATTTCCTTACGCATCCAACTTTGTTTTTCTTTTATTTTTTCGATCAGATTTTTATCTTTTTTAATGGCTATTGTCTTTTCAAGTCGCTTAAGCAACGAAAGCACCTCTTTCTCGGCTTTGTTTTCTTCGGATGCCAGCGCTGCTTTAAATCCTCTGTTGGTCTGTTCTAACTTGTAAATTAGTACATCGTATTGCTGCATTTGGTAGCGAGTGATTAATTCGCAAACGGTAATTTTTAATTGAAGACTATCATCGGCCGATTTATACCAATTCAACAAACTGATTTTATTAAAGTGCTTACTCGCCTCTTTGTATTCCTTATTGTCGAATCGTAGTACGGCAAGATTTAAATAAACGAAGAAGATGTAATAGTCGTTGTTTTTAATTTTCGAATTCTCTCGCAGATTCTCTAGTATATCCATTGCTTGCGGTGGATCAATAGCAGAATAATTTATTACGAGTGCGTTGTAATAGAAGAAGAAATATTTATCATACAACAAATGATGAAATTCTTCCATTGCCTGTTTAAGCGTCTCTGCCCATTGCAAACTTTTTTCTGATTTATTGTTTTTGAAAAGCGAGTTCACGAGATAGGTTAACATCTGCAACTTCGTATCATGATTACTCTTGTTAAACAATTCATGCTTCTCGAAATACTTATACGTTTTAAGTAAAAACTTTTCAAGTGCAACATATTCATGTCGCTGTAATAATATCTTACTTACCGCCTGATAAACTTTAATTTGCAGCGAAGCGCTTTTCTTTGTTTCTTCATCCTTAATAAACTTATCGATGTTATGTTGTAATGTTGCGAGGATGTCGTTGTCAGAGCGAGATAAGTTTTGCGTTGTTTTTAATTGGTAATTTATCACCGATAATAAATCGTCAATCTCTCTGAGTGCTTCTTGTTTCTTACGAATTTCTTTTCGTTGTGTGAGATAATGTTCAGGATTGATATGAATGGATGAAAACGAAAGTTGGATGTATTCACCATAAATAATATCCAGTAATTCGTTATGCTCTATTTTCTGTGCAAGCTTTTCTGCTTTCCGTAAGTAATAACTGGCTTCGCTGATTTTATTTTTAGTTGCGTAATATTGATAAAGCGCCAATGTATGACAGGCAATCATAAAATCATTCTCTTCGTAATGCAACAACGTTAGTGATTTGTTGATGTCGCCCAACAAACGATGCTTGATACGATACCATGCATTTTTATTTCCTTCGGGATAAATTTTCTTGATTGTTTTTTCTTCGTTGAATTCAACACCTTGCTTCCTGTATTCATTAAACAACTTAATGTCTTTTCGATCATGCTCATGAATCGTTCTGCTCGTAAAAAGTTTATAGTAGCGAAGTTCTTCCTTCGACATCCCTGCAATTATTGTTTGAAGATGGTCCATTTTAGTGCTTTTGGATGCGTAAGAATACTAAAAAAACTATTAGGTTATACCATTAAATACATTTAGTTTTGATTATCCTTTACAACTTACCCGAACCATGAAACGCGCCCTCCTCTTACTTTCCTTCTTATTAGGATTTTTATCCTACAATGGAAATGCTCAAAATGTAAGCTTGCGAATTGATTCTATCATTGGCATTCCAGATACTGTTTATCCGGGTCAGGTGGTAAATTATTCTGTGGTAATCAGGAATACAGGGTTTATTCCGTATCAGGGTCCTCTGCAATTAGCAATGGATAACAATCAAGGACAAATTGCTTATTTGTATTTCAGCTCTTCGCCGATCTTAATCATTCCAAGTTCCTCTTATACTGTAGCGAGTGCTACTGTCACTATTGATTCTTCCTTCTTCCGACCAGGTAATAATGTGGTAGTTGTTTGGCCGTATACGAGTCAGTTAATCGCTTATACACCTAAGGTTTTCAATACCTATGTGATGAACAATTTTCAGGGCGTTGAAGAGGCTCCGTTAACACAGAGTGTTTCGGCATTCCCTAATCCGACTTCCGATTTTATTCAAATTAAGAGCGGAAAAAAGACTATTGAACGCGTAAGAATTTACGATATAAACGGAAAATTAGTTTATCAGGAATCTAACAACGAAGGTGCTTCTTTATTTATTTACGTTGGCGATTTACCTGTTGGAATTTATTCAGTAGAGCTACTATCTAAAAACGAAAAAGCCGTCCGACAAATTATTATAAAATAAACCCGAGTGACACAGCGAAGGTGGGGGAGAAGTAGAGATAAACACACTTCTCCCCCCTTTTTTAATAAATACTATTTATGATTTTTTATTGTTTTTTCTTTTGTCTTGACAAAAAATGAAAGAAAGAAAGAAAAAGCAGGGTGCAGTAGAGTAATCACACTATACCCCACTTTATTCTTTAGCCAGCAAATTTTCTCCTTGTTAAAATTGTTACTAATTCAGTGATTCCCTAGTTGGGTCACAGCTTAAAAATTTATTACCTCGACAAAAGATAATTTTTCAAAACAGAAAAATCATTTTCCATCATCACGCTTTGTTTCTGGGCGTGCTCAATTGCTTTTAACGCAGGTGGGAGTTCAGGAGTAATATGTAAAGTATCAGTTACCACATCGATAAACTTAGTTGGATGTGCGGTCTCTAAAATAATTCCTTGAATATTGTTTTTTCCCTCTGAAAATTCTTTCCAGCCTAATAATCCAACAGCACCATGAGGATCTAAAACATAATTGTTGTTTTGATAAGTGTCCACCATCATTTTTCTCGTTGCTTCATCTGAGTAAGCATATCCAACAATGTCTTCACCCATTGCTAAATGAGATTTATAAAAATCATTCATACGCGCGTAGTTACTTGGATTACCAACATCCATAGCATTCGAAATAGTCGCAATCGTTTCTTGCGCAGAATAATTTCCAGTCTTCAAATAGTTTGGAATCGTATTGTTCGCATTTGTTGCAGCGATAAATCCACTTACAGGCAATCCCATTTTTTTGGCGATTAATCCAGCAGTGAGATTACCAAAGTTTCCACTTGGGACTGAATAGTAAAACGGAATCGATTTATCTTTTAATTGACGATATGCATCCACATAATAAAAACTCTGAGGGATTAATCGTGCAATGTTGATACTATTTGCAGAACTTAATCGGTAATAACTGTTCAGTTGTTGATCAAGAAAAGACTGCTTCACTAATCGTTGGCAATCATCGAACGTTCCTTTTATCTCTAATGCAGTAATGTTTTTTCCGAGTGTGGTAAGTTGTTTTTCTTGCAGTGGACTCACCTTTCCCGAAGGATATAAAATAATTACTTCGATACCGTCTACATCATAAAAACCATTTGCAACAGCACTACCTGTATCACCAGAAGTTGCTACAAGGATGGTTAGTTTTTTATTTTCATTCTTGTTTAACAAAGCCATCGTGCGCGACATAAATCGTGCACCCACATCCTTAAACGCAAGTGTTGGTCCGTGGAATAATTCAAGAATAAACGTTTGATCATCTAATTGAACAAGCGGAACAGGAAAATTAATTGCATCATCAGTAATATTTTTTATTTCCGATAAAGATAAATCAGGATGTAAAAAATGCTTTGCTATTTCAAATCCGATTTCAGCAAAGGTATAATGTTGAATGTTTTCAAAAAATGAATGAGGCAATACCGGAATAGATTCAGGCATATACAAACCATTGTCTTCTGGCAAACTTTTCATAATGGCATCCGCCAATGAAACACGATGATTGCTATTGTTGGTAGAATAAAACTTCATAACTTATTTAATTTGTTGCGCACCCTTGGTGTTTACAGTTGAAATATAAACATCAACTCCCATTTTATTTTTTTTATAAATATTTTTCATTGCAGCGGCAGCTTTTTCAGCGTTCTTTTTTCCTTTCGCAATACAAAAGATAGAAGGACCAGACCCACTGATACTACATGCTAATCCGCCATTCATTAATGCTGCACCTTTTACTTCATCGAAATGCGGAATTAAACTTTTTCGGTAAGGCTCAGCAACGAAGTCGGTAATACTATCTGCTAGTAATTCGAAATTATTCGTGTGCAATGCATGAACAAACGATGCTGTATTACTCCACTGGCGAGCTCCTGTTTTCAAATCGATTTTTTTTGGTAATGCTTTACGCGAATCACTTGTTTTTAATTCGTAATGTGGATGAACTACCACCACGTATAGTTGTTTCGGAACGGGTAATGAAATCGTTTCTGCCATTTCATTATTACGACAAAGAACAATTCCCCCTAACAGTGACGGAGCTACGTTATCAGCATGCGCAGTACCACACGCAATTCGTTCTCCTTCCATCGCGAAAGGAACTAGGTCTTGCTTTGATAGTGGACTACCTAAAAATAAATTAGCTGCGTATAATCCCGCGACAGAACTAGCGGCACTAGAACCTAGTCCGCTACTTAATGGCATTTGTTTCTTTAAGTAAATATCAAAACCTTGTTTCGAACTCAAATGATTTAATAAAGCATGAATAGAAATCGCAACGATATTTTCATTGACGTTTTTCGTTAGTTTTTTCCCATCGCCGGAAATAGATTTGATAATTAGTTTCTCAGATGTATTAGGAACAATCGTAACTAAATCTCCAACACCATGAATGGCCATTCCAAGAATATCAAATCCACAACCGATGTTAGCAACAGTTGCAGGTGCGAACACACTAATTTTTTTTGTTTTCATGGATTAATCTAAATAACGACTACAACTAATAATTTCTGCAAACACACCAGCGGCAGTAACCTCTGCACCAGCACCAGGCCCTTTTACTACGAGTGGACGATCGTGATAACGTTCAGTAGTGAACGAAATAATATTATCGCTTCCCGATAAATTATAAAACGGATGATTTGTATCTACTTCTTTTAAGGCAATGCTAGTTTTACCTTTTTCTAATTGAGCAATGAAACGAAGCTTGTGATGCTTGTTAGTTGCTCTAACCATTTTATCAGTGAATGATTTATTATGTTTTTCTAATGCTTTATAAAAGTCATTAACAGATTTTGCTTTCATACAATCAGCAGGAAGCAATGACTCAATGCGAATATCTTTTAGTTCGATAGATAAACCCGTTTCACGAGCAAGAATTAATAATTTTCGTGCTACGTCTAATCCACTTAAATCAACACGAGGATCTGGTTCGGTATAACCTTTCGCTTGTGCATCCTTCACCACTTCGCTGAATAGATTCGTACCATTGAATGTGTTGAAAATATAAGAAAGCGTTCCTGATAAAACAGCTTCAATGCGGTGAATAGAATCACCACTAGCTAATAAATCTTTTAGTGTATTAATTACTGGAAGTCCTGCACCAACATTTGTTTCATACAAGAAAGAAACATTTCGCTTTTTAGCAACGTCGTGTATCTTTCGATAAGAAGTCATCTTACCAGCATTGGCAATTTTATTTGGCGTGACGATAGAAATACTATTATCCAATATAGTTTCGTAATGAGGAGCTACAATATCACCACCTGTACAATCCACAATTATACTTTGCGGAAGATTCAGTGATTTTACGTGTGCAATGAACTTTTTAATATCAGCCTTCTCTCCTTTTTCTAGTTCAGATTTCCAATTTTTGATGGTGATACCTGATTCGTTAAAGAGCATTTTTTTACTGTTAGATATTCCTGCTAAACAAATTTCAAGTGATTTGTTTTTGCGGATATGCGTAGCGTGAGTATCAATTTGGTGAAGGAGTGTGCTTCCAATTAAGCCTGTTCCAACAAGAAATACGTTTAACGTTTTCACATCTGAAAGGAAGAACCCTTGATGTAAAGAGTTAAGTGCCTTTACCAAGTCTTTCTTATGAATAACAACACTAATATTAAGCTCACTTGACCCTTGTGCTGTTGCGACTACGCTAATACCATTGTTACCGAGTGCTTGAAACAATCTTCCTGAAACACCAGGTTGATTGCGCATATTTTCACCGATAACAGCAACGATAGAAAGATTGTTTTCTATTCGAAGTTTGTCGATGAGTTTTGCTTTAATTTCTAATTCGAATGCGGCTTCAATTGCCTTAGCTGCTTTTGTTGCATCATCAGGCTTAACCGCAAAACTGATAGTATGTTCAGAAGAACCTTGTGTAATTAAAATCACATTGATAGCAGCTTGTGATAAAGCATTGAAGAGTCTACCAGAAATACCAGTCACTCCGACCATACCACTACCCTGCATCGTTAACAAACTAATATCATCGATGGATGAAATACCTTTAATGATGTGAGTTCCATTTGTTGCTTTAACAGAAATTAATGTTCCTGGTACATGAGGGCGAAATGTGTTTTTAATCCAAAGGGGAATACCTTTATCTAATGCAGGCTGAATGGTTGGAGGATGAATAACCTTTGCTCCGAAGTGCGATAACTCCATTGCTTCAGTGTAGGTCATGGTTGGAACACAAAACGCTTTCTTCACTTTACGAGGATCGGCAGTCATAACGCCATCCACATCCGTCCATATTTGAATTTCGGATGCTTTAAGCGCTGCGCCGAAGATAGCAGCAGAATAATCAGAACCACCTCGACCCAACGTTGTCATTTCTCCGTTGGAAGTAGCACCGATAAATCCAGTGATAACACCGATGCCCTTTATCTTTTTAAAGTGATTAACAATATTTTTATTTGTTGTAGGGAAATCAACACGAGCAGACCCAAAATGTTCGTTCGTGCAGATTAATAATCGTGCATCAACAAACGAAGAAGGAATGCCAACACTGTTAAAATAAGAGCTAATAATTTTTGCAGATAATACCTCTCCGTGACCACTAATGAAATCGTTTGTGCGGGCAGAAATTTCTTTCACGAGATATACACCGTGTAATAAATCGCCAAGCTCATCGAAGCAAGCCGTAATAAATTCGTTTAGTGATTTATCTTTTTTCAAGCCGAGAGCAATGATGGCATCGAAATGCCTTTTGCGTACTTTTTCAAAAAGCTCAAGATAATCTTGGTTGCGTTGTGCGGCTAGTTTAGAACTATTGATTAGATCATCTGTAACTCCTCCAAAGGCGCTGAATACAACGGCAGCATCTTTTTTAGTCTTCAAGTCACGAATGATATTCGCAACCTCTTTAACGCGTTGAGGTGTTGCAACAGAGCTTCCACCAAATTTTAATACTTTCATATCATTAGTAATGAGCGCGTGTATACGGAAAATCGAGGTGTTGGTTTCACAATGAGTGGTAGCATCCAATTACGAGATAAAACGATACCTTTGAGGGCAATCCAATAGCAATGAACTTAAATCAATTATACTCTACCCAACGACCAGGAAAACCGAGTTTGAATGCTGATATCAGAACGGAATATCAGCGCGACTTCGATCGATTAATTTTTTCTGGTCCCTTTCGTCGTTTGCAAAATAAAACGCAGGTGTTTCCCTTGCCAGGATCTACGTTAGTGCATAACCGTTTGACGCATTCGCTAGAGGTGGCGTCGATAGGTCGTTCGTTAGGAAAGATTACAGGAAGAATGTTGGTGCAGCAGTTTAATAGCGAACTTACCGAAGAGGCGAAAGAGTTTTATAGTTACCATTTGTCGGAAGTTATTGCAGCGGCGTGTTTAGCACACGATATTGGTAATCCCGCATTCGGACATTCAGGGGAGAAGGCGATCTCTCATTTTTTCTTGAATGGAGGAGTTGATAAAAATTTATTTTCTGAAGCAGAATGGAAAGACCTAACCAACTTCGAAGGAAATGCGAATGCATTGCGATTATTGACGCATCAGTTTAATGGTCGTTTGCCGGGAGGATATCGTTTAACCTATACAACGCTTGCGACTATCCTAAAATATCCTTGTGAATCATTAGGAAGCGATAAGAAGAAATTACATTTGAAGAAATACGGATTCTTTCAGACGGAGAAAGAATTATTTTTAAAAATTGTAAAGGAGTTTGGTTTAGTGCAAGAGAGTAAAAATCCATTGCAATATTGCCGACATCCATTTGTGTATTTATTAGAAGCGGCGGATGATATCGCGTATCGCATTATTGATTTTGAAGATGCTGCACGTTTAGGAATTATCTCTATTGATTTAATGCGCGAGAAAGTATTAAAGCTATTAACGGAATTAAACAGAGATAACATCAGCGAAGTAGAAGAGACATTGAATATGATAGGCGATCAGAATGAGAAGTTATCGTATTTAAGAAGTCGCGCGATTAACTCACTCACATTTTCTGCTGCGGATGTTTTCATGCAGAGACTCGATTTAATTTTAAATGGAAAGTATGAATCAACATTGGTTGACGAATTACAATTACGTAATGATGCATTAAAAGAGATTGAAAAAATTTCGATTCAAAAAATTTATAATCATCCAACAGTAGTTGAAATAGAACTAGCGGGATACAATGTGATGAAAGAATTATTAAGCACATGGATTCCAGCAGCGATAAAAACAAAATCAGAACGATCAGCACCCGAAAGCAAGGTGATGCAATTAATACCAGAGCAATTTGGTCCATTTGAAGAAAGCGATTCACCGTATTCAAAGGTGATGCGCATTTTAGATGTCGTATCAGGCATGACCGATTTATATGCTACGGAGTTGTATAGGAAGATTAAGGGGATTGATATTGGGAAACATAAATAATGCCCTTCGGTCCCTGAGGTTCTCGAAGGGCGAAGGGCCGATGGTTTCTGATATATGCGCTTCGAGAGCCTCAGCGACCAAAATTCAGCGACGCCTCGGGATCGAAGCAAGCTTTTTGATGTT
>JBKCGZ010000157.1:0-15208 GCA_046303115.1 Bacteroidota bacterium
GTTGTAATTCGTTGATGAGTTCGCCTTCTATATTGGATTGAAAATATTCGAACTCAATGTTTGGATACTTTGCTACCAAAGCATTAAAGCAATCATCAAAACTTGCAGTGCCATACACTTCAGGTTCTCTTTTGCCCAACAAATTTAAATTGGGTCCATTGATGATGGCTATTTTCATAACTAGGCCTTGGCTTTAATTAAATCAATAAAGTTATCAAACAAATAACGGCTATCATGTGGGCCTGGCGTGCTCTCGGGGTGATACTGTACACTAAATGCAGGCTTATTTTTTAAACGAATGCCTTCGATAGAATTATCGTTTAAATTCACGTGGGTCACTTCTACGTTTGGATGATTTTTTACAGCTTCCGGATCTACACCAAAACCATGGTTTTGTGTAGTGATTTCACATTGACCTGTAATAATATTTTTTACTGGATGATTTATTCCTCTATGTCCGTGGTGCATTTTGAATGTTCTGATGCCACAAGCCTCCGCCAATAATTGATGTCCCAAACAAATCCCGAAGACAGGAAGATTCGTATTCAACATCGCTTTAACCTTCGCAACGGTTTCAGGCATCGCACCTGGATCACCAGGTCCATTACTTAACATAAAACCATCAGGTTCCCACTGCATCATTTCTTCGAAAGATGTAGCGTACGGAAACACCCTCACATGACAACTTCTATCTGCAAGTAGTCTTACAATATTTAATTTAACTCCTGCGTCTAATAATGCAACTTTAAAATCTCCCCCCGTATTATAGTCTACTATTTTTTGTGTAGATACTTGAGAAGATAATTCTAAACCTTCCATCGAAGGTACATCAGCAAATAATTGCTTTAATTCATCAATATTTTGAGTAGCTGTGCTGATGATTGCGTTCATTGCACCTTTCTCACGAATATGCTTTACAATCGCACGGGTATCCACATCCGTTATAGCTACTAAATTTTTGGTTGATAAAAATTCCTGAATGGTTTGATCAGAATCTTTACGTGAAGCTATCTGACTTAAATTTCTACAAATTAATCCAGCTATTTTAATTCCGTCTGATTCTGATTCGCTGTTTTTAATCCCGTAATTTCCAATGTGAACACTAGCCATTACCATTAACTGTCCTGTATAAGAAGGGTCGGTAAAAATTTCCTGATAACCTGTCATACCAGTATTAAAACAAAGTTCCCCAGTAGCTACTCCTACAGCGCCGGCCGCCATACCTCTAAAAACAGTTCCATCGGCTAAAACTAAAACAGCAGGTGATTTGGGAGCGTATTTCATAGGTCATTAGATTTTGGCAAAATTAACTATTCGCGCTCAATTATTAAATTGCTTTTATAAACAATCTGTAAAATTAATGTGACTATTCTAAGAATGAAAAACGCTTCAATTAGGAATTAATTTATTAACAAGATGCTTTGTTCTGCAAAATGAAAAACGAATTACCTGTGATTATTTTCTTCCAAAGTCTGCGGGATTTTCACCCCAGATTTCGGTCTCCCATTTATAAATAGGGTTGCTATAACTATTGTTTTTTAGCCAGTTTTCAGCACGGTCAATCAAGTCAAAAATTTCAGCATTTCTTGATGTTTCTGCCAGCTTAGTCCCACATTTTTTCTTTTTTATCCAGCCAATAGCAATTTGACTATCACTGTAAATAATTTTCTTCGGAAGCTCACATCTTTTCAAGTAGGCAAGCGCATGAACAATGGCTAAAAATTCTCCTATATTATTGGTTCCATCATGATATGGCCCCATGATGAAAAGTTCCGTTTTAGTGGTCGTATCAACGCCTCTATATTCCATCTTTCCAGGATTCCCACTGCAGGCTGCATCCACAGAAATGCTATCGCGTATTGGGTTGTGGGTAGGAGGATGGGAGATTTTTAATGTCTTTTTAGTGCCTTTTGAAAATGCTGAAATATGGTTAGAATAATGACTTTTAAATGCTGCGTCCGCTTCTGCTTTACTTGTAAACGACTTGTATTTGGCTGCCGCAAATCCTTCAATATTCTTTTTGCAGGTATCCCAGCTGCTATAAACACCAGGAGTTCTTCCTTCCCAAACAACGTAAAATTTCTTCTTCGTAGCCATTGCCGCAAACTTACTGCTTTTTGATTAATAAGTCGGTTGATTACTTGTTTCTCGATTAGTAAAAACTAATTTTTTTAAATTTAAATTTGTTATCAAATCAAACGAAATGTACGCAAGTATTACTTCAGACATACTTAAAACGCTCACAGAAATTTGTGGGACAGAATATGTTTTTACAGATGCTGAGCAATTGCAAAATTATTCGCACGACGAAACGGAAGATTTGAAATTTTTGCCCGCTGTTGTTGTGAAGCCAACCACTGTAAATCAGATTGCTGAAATCATGCGCATCGCCAATGCCGAACAAATTCCTGTTACGCCTAGAGGTGCTGGAACAGGACTAAGCGGTGGTGCATTACCCGTTCATGGGGGAATACTTTTATCGATGGAAAAGTTCAATAAGATTCTTGAAATCGATGAACGTAATTTACAAGCTACTGTGGAGCCAGGTGTCATCAATCAGGTTTTTAGAGATGCTGTTGAGGCAAAAGGTTTGTTTTATCCTCCCGATCCTGCTTCACGAGGAAGTTGTTTTCTCGGAGGTAATCTCGCAGAAAATGCTGGTGGACCACGTGCAGTAAAATATGGAACTACAAAAGATTATATTTTGAATTGTGAAGTAGTTCTTCCCAACGGTGAAGTAATATGGACCGGCGCTAATGTTTTGAAAAATTCTACTGGTTATAATTTAACGCAGTTGTTGATTGGTAGTGAAGGCACATTGGGTATTGTTACTAAAATCGTTTTCCGTTTGATTCCATTGCCAACACAAAATTTATTGATGTTAGTTCCATTTTATTCTCCTGAAAAAGCTTGCGAAGCGGTGAGTGCCGTTTTTCGTGCTGGATTTATTCCTTCTGCTATGGAGTTTATGGAGCGTGATGCGATTGATTATGTAATGCAGTTTGTTGATGTGAAAATACCTGTGAAAGATGAACATAAAGCACATCTTTTAATTGAAGTGGATGGTAATGATGTTGATGTTTTATTTAAGGAATGTGAACAAATTACCGAGTTGATGTATCAGTTTGAATGCGATGAGGTTTTATTTGCTGATACTGCTGCACAGAAGAATGAACTTTGGAAAATGCGTCGAGCAGCGGGTGAAGCGGTAAAATCACATTCTGTTTACAAGGAAGAAGATACCGTTGTGCCTCGCGCTGAATTACCAAAATTATTGGCTGGTGTAAAAGCAATTGGAAATAAGTATGGATTTCGTTCGGTTTGTTACGGACATGCAGGCGATGGTAATTTGCATGTGAATATTTTGAAGGATGAAATGAGTGATGAAGACTGGCATAATAAAATTCCACATGGCATACGTGAAATATTTAAACTCTGTGTGGAGCTGAAAGGAACTATCAGTGGTGAGCACGGAATTGGATATGTGCAGAAAGGTTATATGGACATTGCATTCAACTCAACACAGATTGAAATTCAGAAAGGGATTAAGCGTTTATTTGATCCAAATAATATTTTGAATCCAGGAAAAATGTTTGTTTGATTTCTGGAACTTTTTATCTCCTATTCCGTTAAAGCAATATTCTCTTTTTTCAAGAGTTATAGCTTTTAATGAATAATAGATTTGATATAAGTAAAAATACTTTTTTTGCTAAGGCAGTTCTACGAATTGTTTTAGTGGTTGTGTTTTTATTTTCTATTGTAAAATCTAACGCACAAGAATTATGGGGCATAGCAAATAGTAATTTCGCAGGTCAGATGGGCCTTACTATGAATCCTGCTTCGGTAGTTGGAGAACCTTTTAATTGGGAACTTCATTTATTATCGATGGATGCTAACGCTGCCAATAATTATATTTATTTGAAAAAAGGAAGAGGTGCGATTTCAATGTCAAATTCATCGGATGCGTCTACAACTGATCGATATACTACTTCCGATAAATGGTCGTTTGGATCAACATTTTTTAAAGCACCTGCCTTTTTATACTCTCAAAAAAAGTTCGGATTAGCATTTTCAACTTCCTTACGTGGTGGGTACAGTGCCTTAGATGTTCCTTGGCACCTTGCTAAATTTGCATATGAAGGATTTGACTACGATCCACTGCAAACTTATTTTTTTGAAGGAGGAAATGTCAAAATAGGGATGATTTCCTGGCAGGAAACAGCAATTACGGTTGGAGCCTTAGCAGTAGATGATGGAACAAACTACATCACCTTCGGACTAACGGGTAAGAATAACCGTGGATTTGAAGCAGCCTATGTTAATTTGAATGCCGTTACTTATAACTCCGCCGCCGACTCCTTGTTAATTGTTCAGAACATAAACATGGATTACGGTCACTCTTTACCAGAAGAAAACGAGTTTCAATTAGCTAATATACTTTCTAAAAGAGGGAAGGGGTGGGGGATTAATGCAGGATTGCAATACTATCGAAATAGAAATGCAAATTTTTATAAGCCTTGCGCAAACAACGATGAAAAACCGTATGATTTTAAATTGGGAGTATCCATTATTGATTTAGGTTACATGACATTTAATCGTGAAACAAGAACTTATCAATTTGAAAATTTGTCGACTGATTGGTTTTATATCGATACCGCTAAATTTATGGATGCCACACAAATTGATAGTATGTTCAGTGCACAATTTACTGGTAAGCCAACTAATACACGCTTTGCAAGGAGCTTTAAAATTGCAACTCCGGCTGCCGTTAGTGTACAATTCGATTTAGCGTTGGATAATCATTTTTTTGTAAATGTTTCAGCGATTCAAAGAGTCGTTCTTAGTAAAATAGCTTTACGCAGAATGAATCAATTGGCTATAACGCCTAGGTATGAACGAAAACGATTTGAAGTGTCTGTGCCTGTCTCTTTCTATGAGCAATTTAAACCGCGCATTGGCATCGGACTTCGTTTTGGAATCTTAACTTTAGGTTCTGATATGTTGAGTCCGTTATTCGGTTTGACAGATAGTTATGGGGCTGATTTTTATCTTGGAATTTCAATTAAAAATAGAGGAAAATGTGGTGGTTCAAATGGCAGAGTAAAAAAACAATCAATTGAAAAATGCAAGGTTCCTAACCATTAGTGTTAGTATAATTTCGTGCTCCAAAAAATGCACTTCCAATTCTAATCATTGTACTTCCACAGTCTAATGCAATTTGATAATCCGACGACATTCCCATCGAAAGCGTATCAAAATCATCATTCGATTTTTGTCGATCGAAAATTTGTTTTAGCTGAGTAAATTCTTTTTTTATCTGTGATTGGTCTTCTGTAAAACTCGCCATTCCCATTAATCCTTTAATGCGTACGTTGGAATAATTTCCATTGGAATATTTTTCAAGAATACCAGTTAATTCATTTTCATCAAGTCCGAATTTGCTTTCTTCTTGCGCTATGTAAATCTGTAAAAGGATATTTGAAATGGAATTATTTTTTGTTGCTTGTTTATTAATCTCTAGTAATAATTTCTCACTATCAACACCATGAATCAACTTAGTAATCGGCTGAATGAATTTCACTTTGTTGGTTTGTAAATGTCCGATAAAATGCCAGTCAATCGTAGTAGGAGCTTCTTTGAACTTGTCCGTTAATTCCTGCACATAATTTTCTCCAAATAACAATTGACCTTCGTGATGCAGCTCTAAAATATCAGATAAAGGTTTTGTTTTCGAAACAGCAATCAAACTCGCCTGATATCTATCTGCAATCGATTTTATTTTATGGTAGTTATCTAGATTAATACTCATACTGTTTCTGAAAATCGAATTAATTCGTCTTTAAATAAATTCAAGTTTAACTCTTCTAAATTGTGTTTTGTCTGAGGCAATACTAACAAAGAGCCTTGTGGTAGTTGGCGATAAAAGTGTGCACTCTCTTCAATGGTAATATGTTCTTCTTGATCTCCTAAAGCAATTCTTACTTTACAGGAAATGTTATCAATGTCTGATTCTGATAACGGATGCTTTTGTGTGTAGTCGATTAGATTTAATGTCTCTTTGCAGATTTCTTTCCAATCGGATGGGAAGTGAAGAAGATTAAGTTTGTCGGCTAATAAACTATCTCGCATTTCAATTTTATCTGCTGCAAATAGTTGCCTGTAGGTTTGTACTTTTTGATGACTCCAATCGAAGTCGGTGCCCCATGTAAAAATACTATCGAAGGTTCCGTTTTTTTTTGCTTCAAGAGTTAAAGCAAGATAACCTCCAAGCTCATAACCGAATACCATACATCCGTTCAATTGAAACTCTTTGATGTACTCGTATAAATGTTGCTGAAGTGTAGTAAAAGTAAATTTCTCCTCGGGAAACGACTTGCCATGATGACCAGGAAGGTCATACATATAAACTTGAAACCGATCTTTTAAACATTCGGCCAAGGGTTCCATTTGTTGAATAGAACCCAGAAATCCGTGTAGTAAAAGAATTTTTGGTTTCATGGTGATGAATTGTATAACACAGATTAATTTCAGTGTAAAGTTACAACAAATAAATGCAGATACTATTCACTAGAGTCTTGTCGCTTTTTCTAGATCAATTGTGAATGCAGTCTCTTCATCAATAACAAATTCCTGAATAGCTAATTCTAGTTCTTCACTGATGGTCAATTCATGTTTGTATCTGTTCGTCCGAATGTAGTTAATGGCGTTCTGTAAATAACTATCGCTGTAGATGAAGCCGGGTCGATTCGTAACAGTATTCAATTCCCAGACATCTAAAGTGGCGCGATAAAACTTTTGGGACCAGAGGTGCCCCTTATGCTTCAATGGGTCATGACCCATTGGGATATTCAACCGATGAAATTCTTTGCTGCTCACCGACTTTATCTTTTGAACCTGAGCAGTCAACTTTTCTGGACTACATACCAATATGAGGTGCACGTGATCAACACATATGTTATATGCTATACATCTGAAACCACTTTCTCGAATGATTTTTCCGAAAATACGAGTGAGTGCAATTTCTTCTTCAAGACCTAAGCGGAGTGCAGGACCCTTACGAACATTGTATTTTTTCATCCTCGCAGATGTTCGCGAATTATGAGTAGTCAATACAATGTGAAAGCCTTCTAATAAAGACTCCTCTTCAATAAATGAAATATGATCTTTGTTTTTGTTAGATGAATTGATCAATGTTTTAAAATTGATAGTTCAACAAAGAAAAAATCTACGCCAACTCGTGAATCACTAAGCCACTTCTTAGTTTAGGTTCAAACCAAGTTACTTTAGGTGGCATGATTAATCCGTTGTCTGCAATGTCAATCAACTGCTTCATCGTTACAGGATATAAAGCAAAAGCGGCTTTCATTTCACCACTGTCAACTCTACGTTTTAATTCTCCAAGTCCGCGTAAACCACCAACAAACTCAATGCGTTTGTCTTTGCGTAAATCAACGATATTTAAAATCGGAGCTAAAATACTTTCACTTAAAATAGTAACATCTAAAACTCCAATTGGATCAGCATCATTATAAGTTTCAGCTTTAGCTGTCAGCGAATACCATTGACCAGCTAAGTACATTCCGAAGTTGTGTAATTGCGCAGGGCGATGTTCTTCTGAACCTACAACACTAACATCAAACTTCTCCGAAATTTTATTTAAAAACTCTTCGTTGGATAATCCATTCAAATCTTTTACAACGCGATTGTAATCCATAATCTGTAATTGATTATCCGGGAAGTGAACCGCTAAAAAGAAATTGTACTCTTCATTTCCTGTGTGATTCGGATTAGCTTCTTTCAAATCTTTTCCCACAAGAGCAGCCGCAGCAGTGCGGTGATGTCCGTCTGCAACATAGGTATAAGGAATCTGCTCGAAATGATGAACGATAGATTGAATAGTTGCATCATCATTCACCACCCAAAAGCTATGTCCAATGCCGTCATCTGTTGTAAGATTATAAGCTGGCTCATGCTTGATAATTTCATTAACAATTTCATCAAGCGCTACTACTTGCGGATAAGCAAAGAATACAGGCTCTGCATTCATATTACCAACACGCACATGCGTCTTGCGATCTTCTTCTTTATCTGGTCTTGTTAACTCGTGCTTTTTAATAATATCATTGAAGTAATCTTCCACACCCGCACATCCAACAATGCCGTACTGCGTACGACCATTCATTGTTTGAGCATAGATGTATAAGCACTCTTTCTCATCTTGAAAGAATACTCCTTCTGCTTTCATCTGCTCGTAGTTCGCCTTTCCTTTTTTATAAATCTCAGGCGAGTAGTGATCAAAATCGTCTGGGAAATCAATCTCTGGTTTTATTACGTGATAGAATGAATAAGAGTCGCCATTAGCCTCAACTCTTGCTTCTTTTTCATCTAATACATCATAGGGGCGACAAATAACTCTCTTGACAAGTTCTTTTGTTGGTCGTACTCCACGAAATGGTTTTAATATAGCCATGATTTTTCCAGAATTAGTTTTGCAAAATTAGTGCTTTCAATCGATTTAAAAGCGAGCGTTTAATCTTAATTAAAGATTATTCATCACATCAATTAGCACACGCACACTCTCAATCGGCAAAGCATTATACAAACTTGCTCTGAATCCTCCTGATAAGCGATGCCCTTTGATTCCAACAATTCCATTTGCTTCACAAGCAGCTACGAATCTTTCCTCTTGTGAATGATCTTTTAAATTAAAGCAGGCATTCATCAGACTTCGATCTTCTTTTACAACATTACCAATGAAGTTAGGATTATTATCTAGCGCATCATAGAAAAGAGTTGTTTTCTCAATATTCATTTTTTCTATGGCTGAAACTCCTCCCATTTTTTTCAGCCATCGCAAAGTAAGCATGCATACATATACTGGAAAAGCAGGAGGGGTGTTGTACATCGATTCAGATTTGATATGCACGTTGTAGTCTAACATAGAGTTTATTTGTCGACCTGTTTTACCTAATAAATCTTTCTGCACTATAACTAGTGTTGCTCCTGCAGGACCCATATTTTTTTGAGCTCCGGCGTAAATCAATCCGAATTGAGAAACATCAATTGGTCGACTAAAAATATCACTCGACATATCACATACTAAAGGTGCTTCGGTTTTAGGGAACGACTTCATTTGTGTTCCGTAAATCGTATTGTTAGAAGTGATGTGCAGATAATCAATGTCAGATGGAATAATGAAATCTTTTGGAATGTATGAGAAGTTTTTATCCGAAGAAGAAGCAACCATTTCTACTTGCCCAATCATCCTCGCTTCGTGAATGGCTTTTTGCGCCCATACACCAGACTCCACATAACCAGCTTTGTTTTTCAGCAGATTCAAAGGCACCATCGCAAATTGAGTGCTCGCACCTCCATGAAGGAATAATACTTCGTGTGTGTCAGGTACATTTAGTAATTCACGAACAAGACCTCTAGCTTCGTCCATTACCGCCTCATAGCCTTTACTGCGGTGGGAGATTTCAAGAATTGAAAGTCCTGAATTGTTGAAGTTCAGAATGGCTTTTGCTGATTCTTCAATTACTTCCTGTGGTAATATTCCAGGACCTGCACCGAAATTATGTTGCTTCATTTTAATCTGCTTGCTTGGTAATTCTAAGTTTTTTAATCTCGCCTTCTTTCCCTTTAACGTCTTTATCTAAGCGAATATCGATGTCTTTATACAAGACCCAAAATCCCTTCTCGAACTTTAATCCGTTGTAGCTCATATCTGGTCCATAGGTACTATAAACGGTTTTCATTTCAGGACGAGGATCGGAGCTGCTGAGGTTATCAAAGACAATCATTTTTTTCTCATTGTTATAATTCAGCGACATAGTTGCTTTGTAGCTGTATTCGAAAATAAGTCGTGGTCGAGGACGTGCACCAGTTTTGAAAATTGGAACTCCAAACTGAACACGAGCATTACTGATACTTAATGATTCAATGATTTTACGAGTTGATAACTGGTTATGAGGGGCCCATCCTAATAAAACATAGTTGGTTTTGTTTTTATACTTACTCAATAAGATCTTGTAATAAACGCAACCTGTCCAGTTGTCAGGGCCAAATTTTCCAGCTTCTCTTTCTTGATTATCCTCGTAGGTTTGTTCAGTTAGTTTATAAAGCTTGATAGAGTTTTCGTTTTTAGTGAGGGTTCGTAGGTATCCGAAATATTTATACTGTGGGTAGGGGAAATACGTCTGACACATCCAATTGTAAATGACAAAAGCATTGTCGGGTGATTTTAAGATAGAAAGAGCCTTTACTTCGTGGAAGCTTAAATACTCACTCGATTTTAAATTTAGAAGACTATCCAGTAAACTAGAAAATGATTGATTGCTTTCTAAACGGATTGTATCGTTACTACCCCTAATAATACTATCTCCTATTATCGCCAATCTGGCTAAAGCAGGCTTAAGCGAAATGGTGTCTGCTGTCTGACAAATTGCAGACGTCGACATGAGTACAGCGGTAGCAATAAAAAGCAGTTTTTTCTTCATGGATGATATGGTAAATCTACTTTGAAACAACTTTCCTTTGCCTTTTATTGTGATTTTTCTTGAACAAGTAATTGTAAAAAAAAAACGGCCACTGAAAGCGACCGTCTTTTATTAATTTAAGCATGATTAGGCATGCATCTTTTCTTTCTTTGCAAGTAATTCTGCTTCTGATTCACGGAAGTCAAGATCATCAACGCAGCAGTCAACCGGACAAACGGAAGCACATTGAGGCTCATCATGAAATCCTACGCACTCCGTACATTTATCAGTTACGATGTAGTAAGTATCCATCATTTTCGGTTCTTGTGGAGCATTAGCATCGATTTCATTTCCGTCCATCTTTGCGAACATCCCTTTTACCGATGTTCCATCAGAAAATCTCCATTCAGCACCACCTTCGTAAATTGCGTTATTCGGACATTCAGGTTCACAAGCCCCGCAGTTGATACATTCGTCAGTTATTTTAATTGCCATAGTGTAATAGTTTAAATCGTAATTTTGACTTTTAATTCGCGACAAAAGTACATAATTATCCAACGATTTCTATTTACATTACTCAAAAATAAAATGACCTTTCAACAAAGAATTTCAGCCTTATCAAAATGGGGGAGTGCGCTCCAGGTTTTGATGGAGACCATTTACGATAACTACGAAAATCCTTTATTTAATGCGGTAGTTCAAGCTCAAAATAAGAATGCCTGGTTTGCAAAAAGTAATTCTATAAACGCTTTAAAAGAAATCTGTAATTTACTTGAAACAAATAATTTAAATAAATTAGTTGAAGCGAATATTGAGTTGAAAAATGAGGTTGTAAATCCAAAAACTATCGGAATTGTGATGGCTGGAAATATTCCTGCGGTTGGCTTTCACGATCTGCTTTGCGTCCTACTTTCAGGGCATAAAGCCAAGGTTCGATTATCTTCTGATGATGCTGTTTTGATTCCTGCGATGACAAATATTCTTCTAGAAATGTATCCGGAATTCCAAAACCAGTTGGAATTTGTTAATCAATTATCAGAAATGGATGCCGTGATTGCAACAGGAAGTAACAACACGGCTCGCTACTTCGATTACTATTTTGGGAAGTATCCATCGCTGATTCGTAAAAACAGAAATTCGATTGCGGTACTTAGCGGACAAGAAACGGAGGCTGAGTTAAACCAATTGGGACATGATATATTTGATTATTTCGGTTTGGGATGCAGAAACGTATCGAAGCTTTATGTTCCCGAAGGATATTCATTCAATCCCTTTTTTGAAGCAATTGAGTCCTACTCAAACTTAATGGAGCATAATAAGTATATGAATAATTACGATTATCATCGCGCCTTATTCCTATTGGACGGAATTCCGTTTCTAACCAATAATTTTTTAATTGTTAGAGAAAATGAGGCCTATGCAACTCCAGTTTCAGTGTTGCATTATGAGTTTTATTCATCTTTGGAAGACCTTGAAAAGAAATTAGAAGTGGATAAAGAGCTTATTCAATGTCGCGTTGGTTTAAATGGATTGCCTTGTGGATCTGCTCAACAACCTGATATTTTAGATTATGCCGATGGCGTAGATACGATGAAGTGGCTTTTATCGTTGTAATTGAATTAATTTAAATTTGTGATATCGATTTCTTACCCTGCGATTATTTAATGAAACAATACGGAAAACTATTATTACTGATTTCTTTGCTTTCGTGGTCTTTGTTTACCACTTCTTGTCGTAAGGATGAACTATTGACATCGGGGGATGTGCAATTACGATTCTCAACAGATACAATCATGTATGATACGGTATTTGCAACCATCGGCTCTGTCACAAAAAACCTTCGTATTTATAATGATTACGACCAGCCAATTAATATTTCAAATATTCGATTAGCAGGAGGTAATTCATCTTATTTCCGAATGAATGTGAATGGATTACCAGGTAGAAGTTTTGATAATATAGAAGTAAGAGCGGGAGATAGCCTTTGGATTTTTGTGGAGGTAACAGTAGATCCCAATTCGCAGTTATTACCTTATGTAGTTCAAGATTCTATCGTATTTGAAACCAATGGTCGCACTCAGGATGTTGATTTAGTAGCGTGGGGACAAAATGCTCATTTTATTGTAGCGGATCAAACACTAAATATTAAGGATAATGATGGCAAGACAATCGGTCAGATAAACTACGCGGTGATCGATACCATCGATAATCATACAACCAATTGGGATAATCAATTGCCGTATGTGGTTTATGGTGGCTTTGCGGTGGTAGATTCATCAACTACTTTAGAGATTAGCGAAGGAACGCAAATTCATTTTAGTAATAATGCCGGACTTTGGGTATATAAAGGTGGGAAGTTGCTTGTAAATGGGACGAAGCCAAATCCCGTAGTATTTCAAGGACTTCGTCGTGAACAAAGTTACCAGGAACAAGCAGGGCAGTGGGATAGAATCTGGATTAACGATGGAGCCATCAATGAAATCAATTATGCGGTAATAAAAAATGGATTTATCGGATTACAAACGGAAACACTTTTTGATCCTGTAATGCCAAACAGAACCTTGAACGTAACGAATACGGTTATTAAAAATATGTCGGGTCTTGGGTTATTAACCCGCAACTGGACTATCAACGCAACAAATACGGTAATTGTAAATTGTGGTCAGTATAATGCAGCATTAACGATGGGCGGTAATTACGATTTTACTCATTGTACATTTGCCAATTTTTGGAATGGTGGACAAAGAAGCACTCCGAATTTGTACATCAACAATTACACACAGGATGCGACTTCTATCATTCCTATTGACTTGATAAAAGCTGATTTTAAGAATTCAATTATTTATGGCGATAACGATAACGAAATCGAACTAGATATGAAAACTGGTGCTCAAGCCAATTATCAATTCAGCAATTGCTTGGTAAAAGTCGACTACCATACTCCAGTTACCGATCCTGCTCATTTCACCTCCATTTATCAGAATACTACTCCGAATTTTGTCAATGTGAACGATGGGGATTATCACCTAAATTCATCATCCATTTGTATTGATAAAGGGAATGCTTCCTTTGCTGCCGGAATTCCGCTGGATTTAGACGGAAATCAGAGGGCTCAAGGGGGAGCCCCTGATTTAGGAGCCTATGAGAAACAGTAAAACATTGCTTAAATAACTGAAAAACAGTTTTTTGATGTTAAATTGACCATCTAAACAAATTGAAATAATTTTTAAATCAACCTTTTGTTCAATTCAGTTTTATAATTATCTTTGCAACCCACTTTGAAGAATAAGATTATGAAAAAAGATATTCATCCATCAAGCTACCGTCCTGTTGTATTCAAGGACATTTCATGTGATTACGCTTTCATTAGCAAATCATGCATCGAAACAAAAGATACTATCACAATGGAAGATGGTGTAGAATACCCTCTTGTTAAGTTAGAGATTTCTCACATGTCTCACCCTTACTATACAGGTAAAATGAAGTTAATCGATACAGCTGGTCGCGTAGATAAATACCGTAGCCGTTTCGAGAAAGCTAAGAAAAACGCTGGTAAATAATTCGAATTAATTTCGATGAAGATAAAGAAAGCCTCCAATTTGGGGGCTTTCGTTTTTTATTAACAAATGACCCATATTGACACGAATATGAGGCTTCCATGTTTTATTTTAAAAAAACTTTACTTTCCTTTGTCTCATTGTAATCTTAAAAATTTATTAAACTTTAAAAACATTTAGAATATGGCAAATGAAGCTTCAGAGGCAAAAGAAAAGTTAAAGGTATTACAGCTTGCAATTGATAAAATTGAGAAAGCGTACGGTAAAGGAACAATCATGCGCATGGGTGATGATGCAGTGGAAGCTATTGAAGCGATTCCTACTGGATCAATTGCTTTAGATGCAGCATTAGGAATTGGAGGATATCCAAAAGGTCGTGTTATTGAAATCTACGGACCTGAATCATCAGGTAAAACTACATTAGCTATTCATGCTATTGCAAATGTGCAAAAGGCTGGTGGTATCGCAGCATTCATCGATGCAGAACATGCATTCGATCGTTTTTATGCTCAGAAGTTAGGAGTGGACATCGAGAATTTATTAATCTCTCAACCAGACAATGGTGAGCAAGCATTAGAAATTGCAGAAAACTTAATTCGTTCAGGTGCGATTGATATTATTGTTATTGACTCAGTAGCTGCATTAACTCCTAAGAGTGAAATCGAAGGGGAAATGGGTGAGAGTAAAATGGGCTTACAAGCACGTTTAATGTCACAAGCTTTAAGAAAGCTAACTGGTACAATTAGCCGTACAGGCTGTTGCTGTATTTTCATCAATCAGTTGAGAGAGAAAATCGGAGTAATGTTCGGTAATCCTGAAACAACTACTGGTGGTAATGCATTGAAGTTTTATGCTTCTGTACGTTTAGATATCCGTCGTATAGGACAAATCAAAGATGGAGATCAAGTATCAGGAAACAGAACGAAGGTGAAAATTGTGAAGAACAAAGTAGCGCCTCCATTCCGTTTAGCTGAATTCGATATCATGTACGGAGAAGGAATCTCTAAAATGGGTGAAGTAGTGGATATGGGTGTAGAAATGAATATCATTAAGAAAGCTGGATCTTGGTTCAGTTACGGCGATACGAAATTAGGTCAGGGACGTGATGCGGTTAAGCAATTACTTCATGACAATCCAGAGTTATGTGACGAAATCGAAAATAAAATTCGTGAA
>JBKCGZ010000158.1:0-17282 GCA_046303115.1 Bacteroidota bacterium
CTTTCTATCGTTACTGAATAATTAGCAGGAATACCAATACCCGATGTTTTTGCATAATACTTCTGTCCCTTATACTTCAATGACCCGTCCATTTTCAAGGAGGTAATGGTACTTGCTGAATCACCTAGAGTAACATCTGACATGTCCGTTTGAAAACCAGAAATGGAAGACCACCACTGGAATAGCTTTGTCCGGTATTTTGTCCATAATAGAAACAATACAATTCCATACAGCACAGATAAGATAACAACTCCGATAAATCCGATAGCATCCGCAATCCAGATATCAGCTAAGACAAAGACAATTATTGAGAATGCCAGATACCCTTTAAATGAGTTCTGAGCGGCATACATTAAAAAACTTAAGAAACTAACTCCAATTAGTACAAGTGAAAAGACCGTAGAAAAATCCATTATTCAATTGTAGCATTTAACCCACGATCAATCAACGCATCTTTCATCGGTTTTAATTTGTCCATGTCCCCTTCTTTGACCGAGCATTTGCCCTTGTAATGCACAATAAAACTGCATTGCGTAGCTTGTTCAGGGTGGTGATCACACACTGATATTAACGAGTTAATTACCCAATCGAACGTGTTGTGATTGTCGTTGTATAATACAATCGATTTCGAATTTTCGGTTAACGTCTCAACGAGTACTTCTTCTTCTACTTCCGGAGATAAATGAAAATCTACATTCATAAATGACCTGCTTTTTTGTAAATATAAAATGAATTTTAATGACAAACTAATAAACGATGAAAAAATCAGTTTATTATTTGAATAGTAGTTTGTTAAAAAGCGACAAATCGATGAACAACACGTCCGTGCTTTTCTTTTAAAGTCTTGCACTTACGAATTGCATCTGGAGAATTGCTTACCTGCGCCTTTTTAAATTCATCCAGGTATTTTTTATCAAGGAAGGAATACCAAAGCTCCACCTCTTTAGAGGCATTATCAAATTTAGCAGGCAATGAAAAATAAATGCTGATGGTTTCTTGAGGGGCTAACGACTTGGTCGCACGGTATTTTTCTGGATTTAATTCGTCGGATGTTTTGCCAAAGTGAATAACTAATTTCCCCTTGGTACCTTTTAGCTCGTCCCATTTATACGCATTGATGAAGGGAGGAAATTGAGCCTCCTGTGCATGCAAAACGATAATGCTATCATTGCTGACGTTTGTAATTTTAAGAGCATAAACGCTACTACTTGAATTGTCCTTTCTGAAAAGTCGCTCAATACTAAAATCCTGAGCACCTGCCTTCAAACAGATTACAAACAATAACACAAGTATTACTCTAAATTTCATTACTCAAATATAAACGATAAAAATGGCTAAAAAGATACATCAATAAAAAAGGCCTTCCGTTTCCGAGAGGCCTTCTATGACTATAAACACAATATTACTTTGCCGTGTTAACTTTTCTTTCTTTGATACGAGCACTCTTACCAACCTGATCACGTAGATAAAAGATACGTGCGCGACGAACTTTACCACGCTTATTTACTTCGATGCTGATGATTTTAGGACTGTTTACAGGGAAGATACGCTCTACACCTACACCACCAGAAATTTTACGGATTGTAAATGTTTCTGTTGCTGCGCTACCTTTGCGTTGAATAACTACACCTTGGAACAACTGCTCACGCTCTTTGTTACCCTCGATAATTTTGTAGTTAACTGTAATTGTATCTCCTGCTTTGAAATCAGGCCATTGCTTTAATTGGATGCTGTTTTGTTCCGCTATTTGAAGTAAGTTCATGATGCTTGTTATTTACCCACATTTTGGGGTTGCAATATTAACAAATTATCCCTTATAAAACACCTTTTTTTGAAAGGAATTTTATGAAAAAAAAAGCGTCCTGCTAAAAAACGTTCAAATAATTGAATACAAGTAACTTATAACAAACTGATTTATGGAATCCAAAATCTTTTTTAATTATTCTGGACAAACTCTTTCCACTTTTTTCCTAAAAAATGAAGGTCATAGCGTTCCTCGACAAGCTTTCTCGCCGCGACACCGAGCGATTTTACCAGCTCCGGATGGTCCAATAATTCAAGAATTCGATCAGCAAATTCAGCGGGTTCGTTGGCAATTAATACCTCCCGGCGGTCAGTTGCAAGGATACCTTCTAACCCAATACTCGTAGTGACAATCGCCTTTCCTAGCGCCATTCCTTCAATAATTTTAACACGCATTCCACTTCCACTTAACAACGGCACCACCATAATCTGCCCATCCGCATAAAAACGATTGACATCTTCCACCCAGTCTTTCACCTGAATTGAATCGCTATTGAGCTTTAGTAAATCAGCAGGCATTCCTTTACCTGCTAATCTTAATTGGACATTTCTATTTTTCGAATAAACCAATGGCCAAACCTTACGAACGAACCAACGCACTCCTTCCACATTGGGAAGCCAGTCCATTGCACCTAAATGAAAAATCACTGTGTTATTCGGTGGAGGTACTATTGGATAATCATTTACATCAACCCCAATTGGCAATACCATCATCGATTTTCGGCAATTCATATTCGTTAGTTCCTGCGCATCTTCCCAAGTAAGCGGAAGCAACAGATCTACTTTATTCAAAACACTTTGCTCGTATTTTTTTAATTGCTTGGTTAAAATATGCAGGTACGATTTCTTGATTGGATTAAATTCATTTTTAACAAGTCGTTCCCAAATTTTATACTCGATATTATGAGGACGAAATACAATCTTCGCTTTGCTAAATTGACGAATAGTTTCAATGTAAGGAGCCATATACAAACTTTCCAATTGCACTACATCAAAATTTTCGCGCTGCAAAATTGCCTTTAATTTATCTGCGAATTCTTCAGATATAAATCGTTTGATATTATATGACTCTCCATTCAAAAGTGCTTTTAATGCATCAACAACTTTAACCTGATTATCCAGAAAAACACCTTCAATAGTTGATTTTTGCAAATAAGCTTCTGGTAATTTATCTAATTGAACTGGATGTTTAATCGTATTAAATGTTAGCACCTTTAATTGTACATCATTACTCCACCACGACTTTTGCATATTATACATCGCTATACGTCCCCCATCATTAGGAGGGAAAGGAACCTTTAAACACAATTGCAAAACCTTCATCTATTTCCTCTTAAATATTGACACGACTTTCTTCCCTAGATTCCTGTAAGCATCTCTATCAAACAACGCTGAATCGTGCGTAGCTTTATAAATCAAGAACATTCCGATTGGCAATAACACAAACGCTGATAACCACATTCCTGTTAATGGTGTAATAACACCTTCCTTCGACATTTTTTCACCTGTAATACTTGTTACATGATAAATCAAAAAGAAGATGATGGAGATTACTAACGGTAACCCCATACCGCCTTTTCTGATAATTGCTCCAAGTGGTGCTCCAATTAAAAACAAAATAAAACATGCTGCGGACAAAGTCAACTTACGATGCCACTCTACTTTGTATTTATTAATGTTATAATATCGGCCATCTAAATCCTCATAGGTTCCATTCATATAAGCCTGAATTGAACGAGCTTGATTCATTGCGTTTTCATAGGCCATCGTTTGATATACCTTATTGTTCTCTGAAAACACATTGGAAGCTAGCACCGAATTCATCTTAGCAAAAACATCGATGGTATCTCGAACAAAAAAGAAGTAAGGCTTTAAATTATTGTTTACATCCTTTAATCGCTTGCTTAGATCCGTTTGAAAAGTATCAACTGAAGCATCTAGCTGTTTCATATTCATCATCTGATGTCCACCTTTAAACAAATCCTCATTTGTGCGATTCAACTTAAAAGAAGAAAGATCAAAACGAATTTTATAGGACTCGAAAGAATTTCGCATGAGCGGATGATGATCAAATCCGTTTTTAATTTTATTCTGCTCCTCATACACAGCACCTTTGTTCAATGTCAGAATTAGATACTTGTCCTTATTAGCCGTCATCATTGTACCCGACTCAGCAATCACCACTTTTTTATTTCCATCGCCAGCAGTATGATCATAAATCATCACATTGTAAAGTGTTTTACCATCCTTACCTTTTTTACCCACCTTAATACTATAACCATCTAATCCGTTGTAGAACGCACCTTCACGAATAGATAATGAAGGCTTCTGCTGACGAATATCGTAGAGTAGCGAACCCATTTTCAAGTTCGTATAGGGCAAGACGTTATTAGAAAAGAAAAATGCTCCAACACTGATGACAAGTGCAATAAAAAACAATGGGCGCATTAATCGTTGTAGAGAAATCCCTGCTGCCTTTGCGGCAGTTATTTCAAAATGTTCAGCCATATTCCCGAAGGTCATAATAGACGAAACCAGAATAGCTAGTGGTAATGCTAATGGAACAAGGTTAGCAGAAGTATAGAATAATAATTCTCCAACGACCCAAGGCTCTAATCCTTTTCCAATTAAATCATCGATATACTTCCATAGGAATTGCATCAACAGCACAAACAGCGATATAAAAAATGTCAGGATAAAAGGTCCGACAAATGAAGATAAAACTAGTTTATGTAATTTTTTCACTGTTACAATGATGGATTGCAAAGGTAATAGATGTTGCCTAACTGCTGAGTTAATACGAATAAAAAAGTGAGATTGCAATTTGACTTACAATCTCACTTTATAGTTAATTGGTTTTATAAACTACCAACAAACATTTTCAATTGTTGAATTTGCGATTCCCATAATCTGATTTGGGTTTCGCGTTCACCTTTCAAAGCAAAGTCAGTAATGATTAAAGCTACATCTGCAGTAATATCATCTTCTTTAATTTCAAACTGAAAATAAGTGCCATCGGTATCTTCGAGCCATTGAAAACGAATTAAACGTGGCTCTTGCATAGCGACCATTTTTGCCTGTGATGAACCCTGATCCCAATAGAATGTATAAATATCATCTTTCGTATGAACTTCGTCAGCAAACCAACCTGCTAATCCACTTGCATCAGATATACTGTTGAATAAAATTTTTGGAGAAGAACGAAATTCAAACTCCAATGAATATTTCTGTTTTAACGTATTAGTAGGTTCAACTAATTTTATTGGAGGTTCTTTGTGACGGATTGGCTTAGGTGGTGGTGAGCCAGCCTGTAAACGAGGTCGAACTTTATTTAAATCCATCGTCTCCTCAAGCTCTTTAATTACTTTAGCAGCTTTCGCTTGAAGTGGTTCTACTTTTTCTTCTGTTGCCGGTTTTCCTTTCGCTTTTGCATCAAGCTTTGTATGAACTGGCTTTTGAACAACCTTCGTACTTTTTGGTAAAACTTGAGGTTTAACTTCTGCTGATTTTTTGTCGATTGCCTTAACCTTCTCCGTTTTTTTAACGGCTACCGTTTTTACTTTAGGTTTAACAACGGTTTTCGTGACAACATTCTTTTTAACTACCTTTTTAGCTGCTGGTTTTACAACTTTTACAGGAGCCGCTTTTTTATTTACTGTTTTTTCGGGTTTAGCGGCTTTAATCTTTTTTGGAGCAGGCTTGGTTGTTTTCTTGACCGCTTTCCTAACCGTTTTAGCAACAACTTTCTTTGTCGCGACTTTCTTTTTTGAAGCGGGCTTAGTAGCCTTCTTTACTATTACTTTCTTTTTAGCAACGGGCTTTGCAACTTTCTTAACAACCTTCTTAGCAGGTGCTTTTTTAACAACCACTTTTTTAGATGCAGGCTTTTTCTTTGCCGGGGCTTTGCTTACTTTTGACTTTGTTGCTTTTTTAGCAGCAACTTTGGAATTCTTCGCCATAGTGCGAATAGTTTAAAGATTTATATAAAATTCTATAATGCCGAGCTGAAATATAGCTAAATTTCAATAAGTTCCAAGAAAATCTACCAACAATCAATTAACATGTTCAAGAATTTCAATTTAAGAGGGAAAACGGATAAATCCTACCCACCTTTTTTGTGGATAATTTGTTCTTTGGGTGGTGTTTACGGATCTTATAATTCCCGAATTGGGTCAATTTATCATGTTACTACCGATGCCATTCTCTTTACTTCAGCATGGCTGATTATTATCGGATTATTTGTTGTTTTCATGTCCTTTAATGATGAAAAAGCGAACCAAGACCCGGAGAAAGTTGGGATTTATTCAGCCATCAATCACCCTCGATTATTTGGGGAGTTTCTACTAATAACTGGTTTAACTTTTCAATCCATTAATTTGATTCTATCATTCATAATTTTGGCTGGATTGACCTTGTATCACAAATGGCTTATTCATCGGAAATGGAAAACGCTATTAAGCAATGCATCTTATTTCCGTTTTAATTTGTTTAATATGTCGGATAATAAAAGTGGACATTATTTTTCTGATTCGTTTAAAGCCTGCATTCCTTATTTGATTTATTCAATTGCCTATCTTCTAGTAATTATCGAGTTAAGAAACAGAAGTATTGGAAGATCGATATTAGATGTGTTATAAACTTTCCTTATCAAACGAAATAAATTTACACGTTCATTAGTTATATCTTCGTATAACAATTAATACAAGGTGATTAATCCGAATAACAAATTGCGCTATTTAAAATTCCTTACAAGCAAGGTGGTAGTTATTATTTTTACCAACCTCGTCATTATTGTGGGAGGCCTTTTGTATTATAGCAATTATCAGATTAATCATTTTTCAGAAGGGAGAATTTACACAGACTTAAATGCAATCCCGAAAAATAAAGTAGGACTTGTTTTAGGCACTAGTCGTCACATGAAAAACGGACAAGCCAATCCATTTTTCTATAATCGTATTAAAGCAGCTGCCTCTTTATTCTTTGCTGGAAAAATAAAATATGTGCTTGTAAGTGGTGATAATAGATTTTACACCTATAACGAACCTCGTGAAATGAAACGCGAGTTAATGAAAATGGGAATTCCTGACTCTTCCATCATCATGGACTTTGCTGGGTTCAGAACATTGGACTCAGTAGTTAGATGTAAAAAAGTATTTGGACAGAATGATGTTACCATCATCTCTCAGGAGTTCCATAATGAGCGAGCATTATTTATTGCGCATTTTTATGAAATGAATGCTGTTGCTTACAATGCAAAAGACCCAGACCCGGAATTTTCTTTAGCTGTTAATATCAGAGAGTATTTTGCACGCACAAAAGTTTTTCTCGATTTATACATCTTGCATAAATCACCTTATTTCTTGGGCAAGTCTGTTCAGATTGGAAATAATTAATAACCTCCAGAACGTTTTCTAATAAACCATTCTGTTGATACAAGTAAAATCAATGTGATAAACACCCAAGGAAAGTCAATCATGTCTTCCATTTTCTTCCGGGTGTATGACATTGGTTTTAAGTCCTCCTGCTTTTTCAAATCATCAATTAGATTCTGATAATTTGCTGCTGGATACATTTTACCACCACTGCGGGTTGCAATTGAATTTAAAATTTGATGGTTAGCAATTGTATTTACGGTTTCTAACTGCAAGGCATTAACGCTAAACTCACCTGAACGATTAAAAAGCTTATCACCTAATTTAACTTCTGCTTTATACGTGTACTTACCCACGGGAAACTGACCAACATTCAATGTGTATGCTTTCTCTGTTCTTGAAAACACGTATGGGAATTGCTTTTTATTCTGATCGGTAATCGTAATTTTCGCTTCTGGAACATTCGTCAACTGACCACTTTCATTGTACAACTCCGCATCGATAACAACAGCTTCGTTTTCCTTGAATGCATTCTTGACATTTACTTTAAATGGCGACTTATCATCTTTCACACTTAAATACTGAACCGTTTTAAGAATTAACTCATTGCTTAAATCGTGATTACCGTTTGAATTGTAATCGGCCAAGCGCCAGCGCCATAATCCTTCGCCACCTAACACAACGGACTTATAATTCCCTTGCTCGTTAAATACCATTAATGGCTGTGTCGTAGTAATACTTCCAATTTTCTGATTTAGTAAAGCTGAAGAACCTCCCTTCATTGTATATACTCCAAAAGGCGATGATAAAGGAGGCCATTCCTTTATTTTATCCGTCAGCAATTCAGAAAAAGTAAATAGCGAAAATGCGTTGGATACGCTCGGATATACATCTTGCATACTACCACGATTGTTGGCAACTTGTAATCCAACAGATAGATTATTTAAGGTATTGATATCCGTATTAGAACTCAATATGAACCATAGCGGAACACCTGCGATTTTCAAATTATCAATAAGACTAGAAGCAGCGTTGTTCTTTGAAGGTAATCCATGTAAAACACAAAGGTTATAATCACTTACACGTCCAGTAAATTCAGCAACAGGTGAAGAAATCACCTCGTAATTAATGCTTGATTCGATAGCATTCTTTAATGCAGCAATATCAGGATTAGGTGCTGAAGAAAGAATTAATACTTTTTGTTTGTTCTCAATTACATTAATGAAAACATCAGTTGTATTATTTAGGTAAGTGACTTCTCCATCTAATTTATTAATCGAAATTCGGTAACGAAGAATCCCTTTTTTCTTGGCGTCTAAAAACAAAGGAATATTCAATCTGAAATCGTTTGATGTAACAGATACCGTTTTCGTAAATACCACTTGCGTCGTATCTTCGGTAACCGTAAGCGAAAGATTATTTCCAGCACATTGTTTTGCATCTAACAAAATCTCTATTGGAAAACTGTTTCCTAATAAAGCTACTTTATTAATGTTCACTCTTGCAATAGCTGCATCTTTACGAACAGTAGTATCACCAAAAGCAAGCGTGTAAATGGGTGCTTTTATTCGATCAGGACCATAAACAGGATTGCTTCCTTCGTTATAAATCCCGTCACTGGCAATGACGATTGCCCCAACATTTCTATTGGCAAATTTAATATCGATAGCATCGTACAACGAAGTAAAATCAGTTGCCTTATCTGTAAACGATTCGTTCATGTTTTCTCTTACATGATCACCGAATGAAAGTAATTTCAAATCATATTCAGCAGGTAAATCAGCATTTGATTTATCAAGAAATTTTTTAATCGTTTCAATGACCACAGCTGAATCTTTCGTATTCGCCATCGACTTACTTCTGTCGACAGCTACTATCACTATTGGACGTTCTACTTCGCGGGTAATTACTTTAAGCATTGGTCCGAGTAAAAGGAAGGATAAAAAACTAATCAATAAAAAGCGAGCTCCTGTTACTGTATAAAACAATGCTTTGGGTAAATCCTTTGCGTAAGTGCTATTTCTATAAAGCAAATAAGTAAAGAATCCTCCTAAGGCAAGGCAAACAAAAACAAATGCAATTGAGTATTCGGTTATAATTGATATTCCCACTTCTTTCAGATTAAATAATTCCGTCTTTGATTGTTAATTTTCGATCAGCCATATCTGCTAGTTCATTGTTATGCGTAACAATAACGAAGGTTTGATTCATTTCGTTTCTCAATTCAAAAAACAACTGATGCAACTGTTTCGCATTAGCAGAATCCAGATTTCCCGAAGGCTCATCAGCAAGAATAATCGCAGGATTATTTATTAATGCTCTTGCAATGGCCACACGTTGTTGTTCACCTCCTGAAAGTTCGGATGGCTTATGATTTATCCGATCTTGAAGTCCCATTCGCTTCAATAAGTCTTTTGCTCTTTGCTCTGCAGCAGACTCCTTCTCACCTGCAATCCAAGCCGGCATTAATACATTTTCAATGGCTGTAAACTCAGGCAATAACTGATGAAATTGAAATACAAATCCGATATGTTTATTTCTGAAATCTGATAACGATTTACCTCTTAAAACCGAAAGATCTTTGTTATCAATAATCACTTGACCTTCATCTGCCTGATCGAGTGTTCCAATGATATGCATCAGCGTACTCTTACCTGCCCCACTTGCGCCAACAATAGAAACCACTTCCCCTTTATTAACCGACATGTTAACGCCTTTTAATACAGGTAAATCCCCATACGATTTAAAAATATTTTTTACTTCAATTATTGGCTGACTCATTCGAAAATTTCAATGGCTAAATATAACGGAATGAATGATACAATTTGATAAATCCTCAGCGATTTTTCAACGATTAATGCTTCCTTAATTCTGAAAAAAGGAATCAGAAAAATTCAACAAATAGACCTTCTTCGATGCTCGGGTTATCGCAGTATAAAGCCAACGTAGATATTCAATATTGAGCATATCCTCTGTAAAATATCCCTGATCAACAAACACCACCGGCCATTGTCCACCTTGCGACTTATGACAAGTCACAGCATAAGCAAATTTAATTTGAAGCGCATTGTAATAAGGGTCCTTTCGAATCAATGCATTTCGCCTGCGCTTGTCTGGCTCATCGGCAGCATAGTAATCTTGTAATGCATTATAAAGTTTATTTTGCTGATCCTTTGAAAGTGCAGGTGCTTCGCTACTTAACGTATCTAATAATAGAAATGCTTCTATAGCTGGCTGATCGGGATAGTCGTTTAATTTAATGGTAGCCAACGCAAAGCGCGAATTAAAAACATCCTCGAAACGATGAATTTTTTGCACCTCAATAATATCTCCATTCGCAATGAAATTAGCAGGATGCTCCTCATCAATCCAATGGTAATTATTTTTTACTACCATCAACTGATCGCCGGCATCAATTTCATTCTCCATCCACATCTGATTGAAACGAATCAAACGGTTATACTGAATTGCCGATTTATTACTTCGAGTGATTAAAAGCACATTCTCGTTCCCTTCTTCCTTATAAACCGAATGCATCAAATCAACAAGATCAGTCCCCGTTACTCGAACAATGTCTTTGTAGCCGTTCAAGTCGAACTCAATATGTTCATCCTCCTCGCGAATATGTTCACGGATATGGGTAGCGTTATACAAGATTCCGCTATCATTTTTCTGACGAACTACCTCGGTCAATTCCGTTTGATATACTTCGCGACGAAAACGGTATTTTAAGTGATCAGCATCTAATGCAGGACTCGTATCGAAATGAACAGGAGGTAACTGAGCCGTATCCCCTACCAACATCAAACGGCATCCGGGTCCGCTATAAACGGAGCTGATTAAATCCGTGAGTAAATTAACACCAGGAAAAACGGCGCCTTCATCATCAATGGCCGCATCAGGAATCATCGAGGCTTCGTCGACAATAAACAATGTTTTATGAAATTTATTCTCTGCAGGACGAAGCCACATCCTACCATCGGAAGTCGTAGCCGGAATATACAAATGCTTGTGAATCGTATAAGCTGCTTTTCCTGTATAGTTCGATAAAACCTTTGCTGCCCTTCCCGTAGGAGCCAATAAAACAATATTGTTAAATACGCGCGTCACAGCCGACATCATCGTTGTTTTACCTGTACCAGCATAACCTTTCAGAATAAAAATCCCACCCGACTCATCCGCAGCAAAGCGACTAAAAGTATCTATGAATTTCGATTGCCCTTCTGTAGGTACCAGCTCCATAGAAGCATGAAGCAGATTACGGATTTTAGAAACAAGAGCTGAATTCATGGATAAAAATTACTGGAATGACAAAAGTAATCATAAGTAATTGTTATTTTTGGACAATCATGGAAATGACAGGAATTCAGGTTAATTTAAAACGACAAATTATTGATGAATCATTCGAGCACGGAATGGTTGATAATGGGGTGTTGTTTGCTAACATTGATGACCATCAGTTTAGTTATTTCATCCTGGATAAATTGCGCAATAAAGCCGTAGTTCTAAAAGACTATCACATCTTAATGGGCTCGGGTAAATCAGCGGAATTTTTTCAAACTGTTTTTGCTTCGGATGATATTCTTCGAAATTATAATCCATCGAAAAAAGTACTTTCAATTCAGACCAATGCCTGTGCGTTAACTCCTGATCCATTATTCAGCAGAGAAAATATGCGCGATGGCTTGTCATTGGTGAGCAGACTGAAACATTCAGATATTGTTTACTCCGACTTCCTTCCAATTGCAAATACACATTTAACGTATAGCATTCCATTGGAATTTAATTCGGCGATATCCACTTATTTCAGCGGTGCCTCGTTGGTTAATTCATTATCGAGTTTTATTGAAATGCATCTGATGAACAATAAGCATCGTCAGTATCCTGCGGTAATGGTCAACGTTAGAAAGCACTCTATGGATGTTGTTGTTTGTAGAGGGAATGAGTTATTATTCTGTAATTCATTTGAACATCAAACAGGAGAAGACTTTATTTACTACTTGCTGTATGTGATGGAGCAATTGCAATTAAATCCTGATGTACATCAAGTAATTGTTTTCGGAGAGATTGAACGCAATTCATCAGCATGGTTAATTGCTCAAAAGTACATTCGCTATTTAATGCTTGGTGATAAGCCCGAGAATCTTGAATATTCTTATGGCTTTGATCAATTGATGCCTTCTCAATATCATTTACTATTTTCTCAGATACTGTGCGTATAATCAGCGGTCAATTTAGAGGTAAAAAACTAATTGCGCCGAGTAACTTACCGGTGAGGCCTACTACTGATTTTGCTAAAACAGGATTGTTTAATATCTTGAATAATTACTATTCATTTGAAAAGATTGCAGTTTTAGATTTATATGCAGGAACAGGTAATTTGAGTTTTGAATTTGCCTCTCGTGGATGCTGTGATATTACCGCAATTGATAAAGATTCGCATTGCTGCTATTATATGAATAAAACCGCGCAGCAATTAAACATTAGTGCTTCATTAAAAGTACTTCAATCAGATGTGTTGACGTACTTAAGCAACAGTAAAAAACAAGCTGATATCATTATTGCTGATCCACCATACGCAGAAACTCCTGCGAGTGAATTAGTAAATCTTATTTTTGAAAATCAATTATTAAAACCGAATGGTGTTTTTATTTTAGAACATTCTTCGGAAGTTGATTTTAGTCAGCTGCCCCATTATTTACAAACCAGAAAGTATGGATTTGTTAGCTTTACATTCTTCGAATAATTAAAATAAATACTATGTCGAAAATCGCTCTATTCCCTGGAAGTTTTGATCCTATTACAAAAGGACATGTTGATATTATCACGAGAGGACTTGATTTATTTGATAAAATTATTGTTGGGATTGGAAACAACTCACAGAAGAATTATATGTTTCCTATTGACGATCGTATTCAATTTGTAAAAGATAGTCTGAAAGAATATCCGCAAGTGGAAGTAATGCCTTATAACGGATTAACGGTTGAGTTTTGCAAAACAATTCATGCGCATTATATTTTGCGTGGCTTACGCAACGCTATCGACTTTGAATATGAAAAATCGATTGCTCAAATGAATCACGCGATGGAAAGCAGTATTGAAACGGCATTTTTAATTACATCGCCACAATACGCGCCTGTATCTTCTACTATTGTTCGCGACTTAATTCGTCACGGCGCCGACGTTAGAGAGTTTGTAGGAGAAGGTGTGAAGTTGAAATGATTAATGATGGATATAATACTCCATCAAATCATCAATCGGTTGCTTAATAATTTTACCAATTTTGATTTCTAACGAATCAGCTACTAATTTTAATTCACGCTGATACAAAAAGGCAATTGATCCTACGAAGTGAACTAACTTGTTTTTATAGTCAGGATAATTACAAACAGTAATCGTTAAAAAATCTTTGAAGCTATCCTGAATCATTTTTGAAATCGCAGGATTATCATGATGCTTACCAATGAACTTTGCAAAAGAAGCTAACCATACATTCGCATTAGGTTGCTTATAAACTTGATTCACGATACTCACCTTATCAAGCTTGAAGGAATTATAAAAATCTTCAGCTACATCTTTTGGAAGCATGCCATACAAATAATGCGTAAGCAATTTCTTTCCTAAGTAAGAACCACTTCCTTCATCACCTAAAATATATCCTAATCCGAAATTTCCTTCGTGGACTTCTTTCCCATCAAACCAACAAGCATTAGAACCTGTTCCTAGGATACAAGATATGCCTGGTTCATTTCCACATGTTGCATAGGCGCAAGCCAATAAATCATGCTCTACGTACACATGCGCATTTAAGAAATAAGATCGCAAACCAGCAGCGACTGTTTCCTTACTAGAGGGATTAGAACAACCCGCTCCAAAGAATTTCACTTCTGTTACTTTATCGGCAAACTCTTTAAAATCGGAAGCAGCTTGCATGGTATGAAATACAAATTCAGTCGAGTGAAATAGCGGATTAAACCCTACCGTATGAAAAGGACCTTTCACTTCATTTCCGTCATATAATAACCAATCTGCCTTGGTTGAGCCTGAGTCGCAAACTAATAACATAACAAATGATTTTTGTAAAGGTAATTAATCTGCCATTAATTGAAAATTATTTCTATTTTTCGGAAATGCAAAACGATAAGGTTCATCTCGAACGCAGATTAGGTTTACTACAAGCTACAGCCATTAATATGATCGACATGGTTGGTATTGGTCCTTTTGTGGTATTACCAATTGTTATTCAACTAATGTATGGACCTTGGTTTATTTATGCGTGGATAGCAGGTGCATTATTATCGTTGGTTGATTCATTAATCTGGTCGGAGTTAGGTGCGGCATTACCGAATGCTGGTGGCAGTTTTTATTTTTTACGCACGGCCTATGGAGAAAAATCATGGGGAAAGTTAATGTCGTTTTTATATACCTGGCAAACCATGATTCAAGCGCCGTTAGTGATTGCAAGTGGCGCTATTGGATTTTCAATGTACGCTGGCTATTTAATTGAATTGAATGATATAACATCACGTATTGTATCAGGTGGAGTCGTCATACTACTAACGGCATTGCTATACCGAAATATCAGCACTATTGGAAAGATGAGCACCTTACTGTGGGTTGGTGTAGTTGGAACTATTCTTTGGATTATCTGGGGTGGCTTGCAAAACGGACATTTATTCGAACCGATGAAAGCGATGAATGACGGATTACAAGTGAATACACTATTTGGAGTTGCATTAGGCGCTGCATCCGTAAAAACAATTTATAGTTATTTGGGATATTACAATGTTTGCCATTTAGGAAGTGAAATCAAAGATCCCGCGAAAATAATTCCGCGCAGTATGTTACTTTCAGTTATTGGCATTGCGATTTTATATCTGCTAATGAACATGAGTGTGGTGAGTGTTATCCCTTGGCAGGAAGCATCGGAATCTAAATTTATTGTCAGTCTGTTTTTAGAAAAGCTTTACGGAACAACAGCAGCGACCATCGGAACTGTTTTAATCTTATGGATTGCCTTCGCCAGTTTATTTGCGGTGATGTTGGGTTACTCGCGTGTACCTTACGCAGCTGCGAAAGAAGGAGAATTCTTTGAAGTATTTTCGAAACTACATCCAACTAAACATTTTCCGCATGTTGCTTTAATTGGACTAGGAATCACCGCCTTCTTTTTTAGTTTACTATTTAAATTAACAGAAGTAATAACAGCCATATTAGCAATGCGTATTCTTGTTCAGTTTATCGGACAAGCAATCGGATTAATGATGATGCGAAAAAACAAAACGATAGCATTTCCTTTTAAAATGCCATTATATCCTTTGCCAATAATTATTGCGATTATTATGTGGCTTGCTATTTTTATTTCTACCGGAATAACTTTTATGTATTCAGGATTGATTGTAATTATAACGGGAATTATTGCTTATCTGATTAAAGCAAAAAAGAATGACGAATGGCCTTTTTAAGTGTGGTTAATTAGCGAAAAAAGAAAAAGAAATAAGCCGCAGCATCTACCCTTCTGACATCCTCAAAATAGCCAATCGTAGAGCGAGAACTATTGGTCACTCTCCCCTCTTCAATATACCCAATGGTTGAACGAGAGCTATTCATCACACGATCATTATCAATGTAGCCAATTGTAGAACGCGAACTATTCATTACACGATCATCATCGATATAACCTATCGTTGAGCGTGAACTATTCATCACACGACCATCTTCAATATATCCAATAGTAGAACGAGAAGCATTCATCACTCTTCCATTCTCAATATAACCAATCGTTGATCGCGATGAGTTCATCAGTCGTTGCGCGAATGAAGAACTAGAAAGCAATACAAATAGAAATAAAGAAATTATACTTTTCATAAATCTCAAAATAATTAATTATCAAATTTTCAAATTATCAAATCAAAATCACTTCCCTTTCAATATTTTCCTAAAATCACCTACCTCTTTATAGTACAAACTTGAAGTAATATTCGTTAATAAAGCTGAAGAAGATGAACCTTTGTAATATTGCTCTAAACCATAATCATAAACTACTTTCAAGTAGTAGATTTTGTCTTTGGCAGTATTAATAATCGTTCTGGAAATGGTTCGGTTTGACTCTTTAATACTTTCATCCGAAATACCTTCTGGGATTGCTTGCGCTTTAAAGTCGACTTTAAACTGAGATACATCGGTATTATTCTTTTTTGGAGCTGGCGTAGTTGAAGCTGTTACTTGCTGTTGTTTGTTGGCATTCGCTTCCTGTTGCGCTTTTAATCGCTCTGCTTCAGCCTTGCGTTTTTCTTCTGCTATTTCAGCTTGCTTTTGTGCTTCCGCCTCAGCTATTTTACGCGCTTCTTCCTCTTGAATTCTTCGGACATTGTCCAAAGAATCCTTTTGAATTTTTATTCGCTCTTCACGCGCTATCTGATCTAAACGTTTTTTCTCTTGCACCATCGCCAACGAATCCTGACGTGCTTTTTCTTTTGCCATCACTAATGAATCAGCTACAAACTTTTCGCGAGCCAGCTTTGCAAATTCTGCTTTTCTTGCTGCTTCTTTTGCTATAGCTAGAGAGTCGGCAACGGCTTTTTCACGAGCAGCCTTTGCTATTGCATCTAATCTTGCTTTTTCTTTAGCTGCTGCGATAGCATCCGCTTCTTCTTTCGCTTTCACTTTTGCTAATGAATCAGCAGTAGCTTTAGCCTGTGCTTGTTGTTCTAAGGCTAATAATCGTGCTTGCTCTTTTGCTTTTGCCGTAGAGTCTGCAACAAACTTTTCACGTTCTGCTTTCGCGATAGCCGCTAATTGCTCTTGCTTTATGCGAACATTCTCGAGTGAATCTTTTCGTGCTTTCTCTTGCGCTAACTGCATCTGACGAAGCTTTTCATTTTCTTTTGCAATAGAATCTTGTCGTGCTTTCTCGATTGCAGCCTGCTCTAATTTCAACTGACGATCTTTTGCGATAGAATCCTGACGGGCTTTTTCCATCGCCAATTGCTCCATTCGCATTTTTTCTTTTGCTGCAAGAATTGAATCTTGTCGTGATTTTTCTACAACTCGTGCGATTGAATCATTCACTGCTTTTTCTCTGGCAATGCGAGCAGCTTCTAATGC
>JBKCGZ010000159.1:0-7944 GCA_046303115.1 Bacteroidota bacterium
TTTTTCTAATCGATTTGATGGCGGAATTCTTAAATCAACAATATCCTGAGAACTATTTAACATTCTTAATTTTCGCCTTCCAATTTCTTGTATTTCATTTGGAAAACTTTTAACACGCACACCATTCCAAATATTTAAAGTATCCTTATCTCCAAATGAAATAATCATAATTGTAGATTACTAACGCCAAAGGTAAGTAATGATTGTTTTTATTACAAGTTATTTCTTATAAAAACTCATTTCTTCCACATAACTCGCTACTGCTGCGGGTAAGAAAAAGCGAACATCTTTTTTGTCCTTAATCGCTTTACGAATCATCGTAGAAGAGACTTCCATGATTGGAGCATCAATCCATTTTACGCGTGCGTGATGTTTTAAATCGCCACCATCACTCTCACGACGAGGATAAACATATAAATCGTGTTCTTCTAAAATCAATTCATAGTTTTTCCATTTATGAAAGGTTTGAAGATTATCAGCACCCATGATTAATGAAAAAGAATAATCTGGAAATTTCTCTTTTAAATAAGTAAGCGTATGAATAGTATACGAAGGCTTCGGTAAATCGAATTCTATCTTCGAGGCCTTGATTTTTTTGTAATCACCAATGGCTAACTCTACTAAATGAAAACGGTGGTAGTCTTGCAATAAACCATTTGCTGGTTTCAGCGGATTCTGAGGCGATACAACCATCCAAATTTGGTCGAGGTCGGAATACTCCGCCAAATAGTTTGCAATCATCATATGCCCGTTATGCACAGGATTAAATGAACCGAAATACAAACCTATTTTCATTTTTGTTTATGCTATATCATCTGGTTCAGGAAATTCTTCTTCTAAAAACGCAAGCACTTTTTCTTCTGCTTCCTGTATTGCTTTTTGTAAATCGATATTTACGATTACATGATTAAACTGAAAAGCGGCATGCATCTCTTCTTCTGCTTTATCTAATCGTTTGCGTAGTGATTCTTCATCTTCCGTAGCACGTGCTACTAAGCGTTTATGTAATTCATCCACCGATGGAGGCATCACAAAAACATCTAATAACTGTCTGCCATAATTCTTACGAATGTTCAACCCTCCTACTACATCAATATCAAACAAGGCAACATTGCCTTCACTTAGTATTCTATCTACTTCTGATTTCAACGAACCATAATAACGATCCTTGTATACTTCTTCCCACTCTAAAAATTCGTTGTTCGCAATCTTTTTTCTGAATTCTTCTGGCGATAAAAAATGATAATCGATGCCATCTGTTTCATTCTCACGCTTAGGGCGCGTAGTAGCAGAAACACTAAAACGCATCATCGGAAATTTCTTCAATAAGTGATGAACGATGGTTGTTTTACCACTTCCTGAAGGCCCACAAAACAAAATTAATTTATGCTGATAATTCGGATTAATCTTCACAATACGTTTGCTAATTGTTCTTTCAATTTTTCTAATTCATCTTTCATCTCCACTACGATGCGTTGCATGTTCGCATCATTTGCTTTCGAGCCTATCGTGTTTATCTCACGACCAATTTCCTGTGTAATGAACCCTAATTTTTTCCCATTCGCTTCTTGCGAGTTCATGGTCTGAATAAAATAATCACAATGACTTTTTAATCTTACTTTCTCTTCAGAAATATCTAACTTCTCGATGTAATAAATCAGCTCTTGCTCAAAACGATTAGTATCGATGTTTAATTGGTCTTTTAATTCGTTCACTGATTTATGCAAACGCGTACGAATACTCTCGATGCGTGCCTGCTCATAATTTTCTAATTGTGGAATTGAATTTTCAATGGCATTCAATCGTTGCGTAACATCTTGCTCCAACACATTTCCTTCATTACTTCTAAACAAATTAAATTGCTCTACTGCCGATTGAATAAGTCCTTTTAACTGCTTCCACTGTATTTCATCCATTTCTGATTTTTCAGAATTTAACACCGCAGGTAATTTTAAAATTGCATCGAGCATATTATTATCCGACATTCCTGTTTCGGTTGCCAATGATTTTAAATCTTCATAGTAAGCTAAGAATATTTCTTTGTTTACTGTACTACGTTTTGCTAATTCATTATTATCAATGCTTACGTTTAAATCAGCTTTACCACGCTCTAACATCTTTCCTACATCCGCGCGAATTTCTAATTCTTTATCTCTAAATTGAAGTGGTAGTCGCACATTCAGTTCAAGGAATTTACTATTCAGCGATCTGATTTCAACAGTTACAGCTTGCGTTCCAACAGTGCCTTTCGCACTCCCATAACCGGTCATTGATTTTAGCATAATAATTTTTTAAGCGTAACAAATTTACTGAAAAAATATGGATGGCTATTGTCCTTCTTTAACAGATGTATGCGTCGAAAAATAAACACCCATAAAAATGAATACCGCCGAGATAATATGAACTATTGAAAGACTATCTTTCCCAAGAAGAATAGCAATTCCTGCAGCTAAAACAGGTTGTAGATAAATGTAAACACTTACTACCCCCGGACTCAATGTTTGCAATGCAAGCGTATTAAACAGATAAGCAAAAAAGGTCGTTCCGATAACAACAAAAGCTGTTGCCCACCAAATCTGCGGAGTGAAACTAGCAAGATCAATTTGTTGAATCTCCTTAAATGAAAAAGGAAATACCATAAACGCTCCGAATAAAAAAACGTATTTCATCAATGTATAAGGCGAATATTTTTTCATTAATGGTTTTGCCAATACGAGGTAAATGGAGAATGAAATTGCATTAAACAAAATGCATAAGTCGCCAGCTACACTGGTTTGCACATGCACATTTCTACCTGCATATTTTATCAATACAAAGGCGCCAGCTAATGCTGATAATACACCAACAATTCGTTTAAAAGGTATTCGCTCTCGAAGAATCAAAGCAGAAAAGACCAAAACAAACACAGGAGAAATCACCATGATCAATCCTGAATTAATTGGTGATGTAAGGGAAAGCCCTTTGAAGAATAACAACTGATTTATTGCAACACCAAACATGGCACAATAAAAAAACTTGGTCAAATCGTTGCGCTCTACTTTTTCTTTGGGAGTAAAAACTGAAATCATCCAAAATAAAAGGGTAGCTGTAATTACACGAATAGAAATAAAAGCAAACGGCTTAATATAAGCGGGCATCACAAACTTAGCAATGCTATAGTTAGCTCCGTAAATAAAATTCGCTGTTAATACTGCTAAATGAGCTTTGGTATTCGACTTCATGCAAGTGCTGCTTTAGCATCGCTAACGGCCTTCTCCAAATTACCAATAAATATTTTGTCGTTAACGATAATGACCGGTCGCTTTAAAAAAGTATATTCAATCAAGATATATCTTCGGTAATCCTTTTCCGTTAGTTGCATTTCATTTAAGCCCATTGCTTTGTACTTCTTGGCAACCTTACTAAACACTGATTGATAAGATCCTGCGAGCGTACGCATTAAATCGATTTGCTCTTCAGTAATTTTTTCTTTCTTAATATCTTGAAGGATTACATCAGCACCAGGATTTAGCTCCTTCAATATTCGCGTACACGTATCGCAAGTGCCTAAATAAAAAATAATTTTCATACTAGAATATTTTTTCAGCTACGCGTTTACACGGCTCTGGATTTCCCATTGTATAAAAATGCAAGCAAGGTACTTTCGAATCTATTAACTCTTTGCATTGCTGTATAGCCCACTCAATACCTACTTCACGAACCTGATCAGGGGTTTTAGCTTTCTCTACTGCATCAGCTAATGCATCTGGAATATCAATATGAAAAATACTTGGAAGGATGTTCATCTGTTTACGTGCAGTGAAAATTTTAATGCCTGGAATAATTGGAACAGTAATACCTGCTTCGCGACAAAGATTTACGAATTCAAAGTACTTGCTGTTATCGTAAAACATCTGGGTTACGATATAATCTGCGCCTGCATCTACCTTTGCTTTTAAATGTTTTAAGTCGGTTCTTAAATTTGGTGCTTCGAAATGTTTTTCAGGATAGCCAGCAACCCCGATACAAAATTTCGTAGGAGAGACATCTTGCAAATCGTCGTCAATGTAAATCCCTTTATTCATATTCACCACTTGCTTTACTAAGTCGATGGCATACGCATTTCCATCATCTTCTGGCTTAAAGCTTCCTTCACTTTTAATAGAATCACCACGTAACAAAAGCACATTATCAATTCCTAAAAACGATAAATCGATTAACGCATTCTCCGTTTCATCTTTGGTAAATCCTCCACAGATGATATGCGGTACTGCATCCACGTTATACTTAGTCATGATACCCGCACAAATACCTACAGTGCCTGGGCGTTTACGAACAGATTTTTTTTCGAGTAATCCATCTGCACGTTTTTTATAAACGTATTCTTCGCGATGATAGGTAACATCAATAAAGCTCGGATTAAACTCCATTAAAGGATCAATGGCATTATAGATATCGGTCATTCCTTTTCCTTTAAGAGGTGGAAGGATCTCGATAGAGAATAATGTTTTGCCGTTTGCTTGATTAAGATGGTCGATTACTTTCATTATGAATTATCATTTCTGCACGAGTACAAATATCCGATTAAAATCTATGTAAAAAAAGAGCGCCCGCATGTCGGCGGGCGCTCTTTGAAAAATATTTTGGCTTAACTATAAAATTATCTTTGGATGGTTAAGTTTCCTGTCTTCACTGGAGTTTCTCCATCGTTTAAGTTAACGATTACGAAATAAACACCATCAGGACAATCTGTTCCTTTAAACACTTTTGTAGTATTGTTATATCCATCAGCAGAGTAAACTTCTTTACCCCAACGATTGATAATTTGAACGCTATTGTTAGGATATCCTTCGATATTAGCAATTATGAACTCTTCATTCTTGCTATCCCCATTTGGAGTGATGATGTTTGGAATAATTACTTCACAACCGATAGGCTCAGAAGTAGCACCAATCTTACATAATCCGCTTCCGATAGCACGTACTGAGAACGTAGGAATTGCAGTCATAGTACCATGCGTTTCTGGTCCGTTAGGAACGTTAGCAGCAATCCATGTTGCACCACCATCTTCTGTTACTTCGTATGAAACTGCTCCTTGCACAGCTGCCCAAGCATAAACATATTTGTAAGTTCCAGTTCCTGTCTGACAGTCTACTACCGGAGCTGGAGGGTAATTTAATACCTGAAGCGTCATGTTACCAGTTCCTGAACAAGATCCAGAACCAACAGTTACCGTATAAGTACCTGCTTGAGTAGTTTGATATGTCTGAGATGTAGCACCTGAAATTGCAGTTCCATTTAATGACCACTGATAAGCAGCACCTGGGTTACCAGCATCTAACACTGGATATGCACCACCTGTACAAATACTGTCATTTGCTAACGCAACAGTTAATTGAGAAGTTGTTGTAATAACGATATCGAAAGAACCAGTACAATTATTTGATGCACTTGTAACAACTACATTGTAAGTACCTGCTGTTGTTGGTTGATATGTTTGAGAAGTTGCACCAGCGATAACATTTCCATCTAAAGACCATACGTATGTGCATCCTGGGTTACCAGCATCTAGTAATGGTAATGGATCATTAACACACTGAGAGAAATCGGCAGGTAAATTATCTGTTGGAGCAGGAATAACATTTACTGCTACTGTATCAGCACCAGCACAACCTGCAACACCTGTAGTAACTTGAACATGGTAGTTACCACCAGCAGTTACCTGGTAAGAAGAAGCTGTTGCACCACTGATTGGACCATTTTGATCGAACCACTGATAGTTTAATCCTGTTAAGTTAGTATTTAACGTTGGTAATGGTTGACCAGCACATAATGATTGATCAGTACCTAAATCAACTGCAATTTTATTATCAATATTAAGGATAGCAATAGTATCTACATCTTGATATTCAACACCGCAATCATCTAATAATCCGTTACCATCCGTACTTGGATTTGGATTCGCCAATAAGTAAACTGGCCCACCAGATGTAACATTGCCTGCTAATTGAATTGTAAGTTGTAAAGATTTTAAGGTACTACCTGCGCAATCTCCAAATGCAGCAGCAATTGGGAAGCTAGTTCCAGCAGCATCAACAACGATGAAGTCGGAACCATCAGGAGCAATTGAGAAACAATAAACGCTATCTGATAAATCAACTGTAAACTCATTAAATACACAACTTGCAGAATCTGTAACAGCGAATAATGTACTGTTATCAATTTGCACTTGAATATTTACGGTATCAGCACCTTCAGGAATTTCTGATCCGCACTCAGATAATAAAGTATTGCCATCAAATCCACGCTTCAACCAAACTTTAGTTTGACCTACTGATAATGGATTTAAAAAAGTAATTTGAATTGAATCTGTTAAACCATTAACGCAGTTAATAGGCACTGCAGAAATTACAGGGTTTGGAGTTCCAAAAGGACCGAATGAACGGAAGTCTGTAGGAATTGCTGATGAACACTGGAATACAGTATCAAATGCTAAAATTACAGTACGCTCATTACAGTTTGATAATAAAATTCCGTTAGGCGTAGCTGTTAAAATTGAATCATTAAACGAAGGTAAAATTGGATTACATTGAGAAATGATGTTTATCTGAATATCACGACGAACTGTTCCGATTAATGCACCGTTACGATACTCGCTAACCAATACAGCCATTACCCCTACCTGCACTAAGTTAGGAGTAAAATTAACAATACCATTTGTAGAGTTAATTGTTATAGGATTAACTGAAGAAAATGGATATGTAGCTGAATAAGGGCTTACGAATTGTACTGGAGCTTCGTTACTTGGACATTGAGCAAATGGCTCATCCAATGGATCTACCAAAGAGAAAACTAAAGAGTCTCCATCAGGGTCAATCGCTCCTTGATCGTAATAGAAGGAATTTCCCACACAAAAACGAGAATAAGATAAAGTAGTAAATTGAGGAGACGAGTTTGTTGGGGCTGTTAAATTATCCAAATAAGCATCTAAGAAAATCCCTTGTCCACCTGAAAATGATAAAGTAGTAATTGCTGCATTACGGCAACAAGTACTCCAAGAAAACTTCCAATCAGAAGCTGCTGCTGGTAAATCTACAATACCTTCGTAGATATACTGCTCAACGTCTCCTTGTCCACCCGGACAGTTATTAGCAGGGAAAGAGATACATGGTGATTGAGGTACTACTGTTGGATTACCAACTAATGATAAAGTAGCATTTCCTTGTAAATTGGTTGTTGCTGAATAATAACAAATATTGTTTGTATTTGGCATCGTAATACCGGCACAGTCACGATATAATGTTAAGCGCATCAAGTACTGATTAGGTGTACCAGTGTAAATGTAAATTAGATCACCCCCTGCAATGTGAGAGGCATTAGATACCTGAGGAGTAATTACCATCGTAAGTACCGCCAGTAATAGTAAGTTTAACAGTTTTCTCATTTTTTTGTCTGTTAGTTAGGTTATAGTTAGTTTGTTATTATCTGAATAAATTAATCGTCCCTTTCTGCTTAAAGCTTTCGCCATCAATACAGGTGGCAAATATATCGTAAAAATAGGTTCCAGTCTCCGCTTTTTGCCCATCATTTAACATTCCATCCCACAGGCAATTGTTAGTATTTCCGTTGTAAACCCGCTTTCCACTTCTATCATACACATTCACCGTTAAGTCGTTGATGTTATCACCACCAAATACAAAGTTGTCATTAATGCCATCTCCATTCGGACTAAATGCTGATCCTAAGTCGTTTAGGACCGTAATTTTGATGGTGTTTTCTTTATTATTTAGCTTGTATTTTACTTCGTAAACCCCTGGCATTGTAAACTTATGCGTCACCGATGACGTCTTGAAAGCCGTAGACCCATCCCCGAAATTAATGTCGGTTGAAGCACCTGTATTCACCATAAAAGTAACACTCAAAGGAGCAAATCCTGTTTTAGTATTGGCTATTAAAATTGCTAGT